>PWQI01000281.1 GCA_003556805.1 Trueperaceae bacterium
CAGGGTAGCCGAGCACACCGACCGCGCTTGCGAGCGGCACGCTCGCCGGGCCGACGCGCCACGCCACCGGGACGGCCTCTGCGTGCGCGGCCAGGACGCTCTGGGCGGACATCGCGCCAGTGTACCGCCGGCCGTGCGGGCGCCGTCGCCACGCCGACGCTGGTAGGCTCCCAAGCATGCTGGTCGTGGGGATCGACACCTCCTGTGACGACACGGGCGTCGGCGTGGTGCGAGGACGCCGCGTCCTCGCCAACGTCGTCGCGTCGCAAGCGGCGCTGCACGCGCCGCTCGGGGGCGTGCTGCCCGAGACCGCCAGCCGCGAGCACCTCGCGACGATCGACGCCGTGTTCACACGCGCGTTGGCCGAGGCCGGCGTGACGCTCGCCGACCTGGACGCCGTCGCGGCCACGTACGGCCCCGGACTGGCCGGATCGCTGCTGGTCGGCCTCGGTTACGCGAAGGCGCTCGCGTGGGGCCGCGGCCTCCCCTTCGTGGGCGTGCACCACCTCGCGGGGCACGTCGCCGCCTGCCTGGCCGAGGGGGACGACGCGGGTGCGCCGCCCGAGCCGCCCTACCTGTGCCTGATCGCCTCGGGCGGTCACACCGTGCTGTTCGACGTCCCCGAGCCGGGCTGCTTCCGGCGCCTGGGCGGGAGCCGCGACGACGCGGCCGGCGAAGCCTTCGACAAGGTCGCGCGGCTGCTGGGCCTCCCCTACCCCGGCGGCCCCGGGCTGGCGGCGCTGGCCGAGGAGGGCGACGCCGCGGCGGTGGCGCTGCCGCGGCCGATGGCCCAGCAACGCGGCTACGACTTCAGCTTCAGTGGCCTCAAGACGGCGGTCGCGATGCTGCTCGAGCGCGACGGAAACGCGCGGCCGGCGGACGTCGCGGCCGCCTTCCAGGCGCGCGTCGTCCAGAGCCTGGTCGACGTCGCCACGCGAGCGGCACGCGCCACGGGTCGCGACACGCTCGTCGTCGCCGGTGGCGTGGCGGCCAACCGCAGCCTGCGGTCGGCGCTGGCTGCGGCCGACCTGCGCGTGCACTTGCCACCGCTCGCGCTCACCACCGACAACGGAGCGATGATCGCGCTCGCGGCCGTGGAGCAGCTGCAGCGCCTAGGCGTGCCCGATCAAGATCGTGCGCTGGCCCTCGACGCGACGCCGTACCTGCCGCTCGCGGACGAGGGGCCCTCACGACCACGCGACGCGAGAGCCGGCTGAGCGCTCCTCAGGCGCCCCGACCCCAGGACACGGCCAGGTAGCGCTCCTGGGTGACGATGCCGACCACGCGGCCATCGTCCATCACGGCCACCAGCGGGGCGCGGGCGAGCACGGGGCGGAGCTCGGTGAGCGCGGCCGCGGCATCGACCTTCACCACCTCGTCCCACGCCACGACGCGGTCGGGGAGCACACCGGCGATGCCGACCGGCACGCCTTCGTCGAGCACCACCACTTGGCGGTGCTCGGCCATCGTCTGCACCAGGGCTTCGGCGTCGACCGTCGGCACGGCCATGGCCGCCGATGCCACGCTCGGCGGTACCGCCACGCCGAACGACAGCAGGCTCGACGAGGGGAGCCGCAGCAGCGCGCGCACCGCGCGCAGCGCGGCGAACGCCGCGACCACGAACGCGGCGCCCTCCAGCAGGCCGGCCGCGTTCGCGATGCTGAACCCGAGCAGCCCCTGGCGCCCGAGGCCGAGATGCACGAACCACGCGACGAGCAGGCCGAAGCCCACGGACGCCAGCGCGCCGATCAGGGCTCGCACCCGGAGCTGGTCCGGCCGCCTCACGACGGACCCACGAGGGCCGCCAGAGGAGGACCGTGCGTGCTCGACGTCACGAGTTGGGCAGGCTTGTCGACGTCGGCGGCGATGCCGGCATCGTCGCTGATCAGCACGCGGCCGGACACGCCGAGGATCGCGCTGATGCGTGCCTCGAGCCGCTCGAGCGTCACGCGGCCCGTCAGCAGGCCCACGACGACGTCGATCCCGACGAGCGCGGCGAGCCGCCACGGGGCCTTGCGGGCCCGGAAGACCTGGTCGATCACGGGGAGGAGCGCGACGGCCGCCTCGGGCGTCAGGAGCGCAGCGTTGCCGCCGGTGAAGCGCCCATCGCGCAAGCGCACGAAGGTCCGGCGCTGCTGCGGGAACGCCGCGAGCGCGGTCTCCGCTCTGACGACCGGGTAGACGAGGGCGGCTGCCGGCGCGTCCGTGACGAAGTCGCGCACGCCTTCCGCTCGCCACCACGGCACGTCGCCCGTCACCAACAGGATGCGCTGATCGCCCTGCGCCCCTGCGAAGGCGGCACCGAAGCCCAGGGCCAGCGAATCGACCATGCGCGCGCCACTGGGGACGACGTCGTCGACCATCGCGGCGATCCGGGCGTCGGCGGGGCCGACGTAGATGATCCGCTCGACGACGCCGCTGGCACGCAACGCCGAGGCGACGTACGCCCCCATCGGTGCGCCGGCGAGCGGCACCAGCGACTTGCTGGCGACGCCGGCCGCTCGCGCGAGGGCATCGGCGGCGCCGCCACCGGCGAGCACGACGGCGTTGACTCGTGGAGGGCTCGGCATGGAAGCCCATGCTACGACGCCACCGGAGCGTTCGCGACGCCGTATGCCCACGCGGCCTGCCAGACGGCGCCGAACACGGAACACGCGAACACCCCGGCACGCTGAGCGTGCCGGGGTGTTCGCGATCGATCACGTAGCCGGAGCGCGGCTGCGCCGAGCGTCAGCGGCGGGTCTGCGACACCCGCTGCGTCGTGGTGCGGCCCGCCTCGATGCGGACGGTGCCGAGGTAGCTCGAGTAACCCGGCGCGATCACGACGAGCTCATAGCTGCCCGGCGCGAGCCCATCGACGACCAGGCGTCCCGAGCCCGACGCCAACCTGCCGACCTCACGGCCGTCGAGGAACACTTGGGCGTTGCCGATGTTGCCCGTGACCTCGAGCGAGCCCTCCTGGACGCGGAGACGCTGGCTCACCTCGCTGGCCTGCCCGGCGCGGACGGTGAAGCGCACGGTCTCGGTGCCGTGCCCGGGAAGCTCGAAGCGAGCGGTGTACGTGCCGGGCGCGTAGGCGATGCGACTCGTGGGCGTGCTGCCGACGAACCGACCCTCGACGTAGACGTCGGCGCCGCGCGGCGTGCTGGTGAAGGTGACGGTGCCGTCGCGAGCGATGGCGCGCAGGTCGAAGCGCACGTCCGTGGTCGCGCCGGGCCGGACCTGGACGCGCTGCGTGGTGGTCTCGTAGCCGTCACGGCGGACCTCGACGGTCACGTTGCCCGGCCGCTCGCCCCACTGCAGGGGCGTGAACCCGGCGAACTCGCCGTCGACGAAGACCTCGGCGCCGGACGGGCTCGAGGCGATCGACAGCGTGCCGTACGCCGCTTGCGCTGGCGCGCGGCCGACGTAGTAGAGGGCCGTGGAGGTGACCCAGTCCTGCTGCGGGAGCGGTCGCACGACGATCGAGAGCGCGCGGGCGAAGCCCTCTTCGCCGAGCTGGGAGGTCGCTTGGAAGTCACGCTCGGTCTCGAACCTGGCCAGCGTGCGGGTGTCGATCTCGCGCTTCGACGCCACGGCGATGACCTTCGCCAGCCCCTCTGGCGGGTCGATCACGTAGCTGTAGCGCGCACCGCGAGGCGGGAAGTACCTCGTCTGACCCGCGCGGACGAAGTTGTTGCGGCCGGCGTCGTCGAAGCGGTTGGGGAGGATCTGGACGACCTCACCGCGGGCGCTGATGCTGAACAGGTACACGTACGCGTCCTCGCTGACGCGGACACCGAGCTCGATGGACTCGCCGATGGCGTAGCTCGGTGCGCTACGACCGGTCGGGGCGCGGTCGACGAAGACCTCGACCTCGAACGCCGGGACGGGGTTCACGACGATGGCTTGGGGGCTGATGACGATGCGCTGGGCCGCTGCGGAGAACAGCGTCGCGAGCAGGACTGTGGCGATGAGTACGGTGCTGATGCGGTGCATACTGCACCTCCCTCTCACCACGCACGGTAGCAGCACAGTCCTCGGTCCAGCCGTGTGAATGGCCTGAAGGTCCCTTCACGCCCGCGACCGCAACGCTCACGAGCGTGGGTGATACTGACGGCATGAGCGACCCAGAACACGTAGAGCACCACTCGCACCCGCACGTAGCACGCGTCACCGTCGCGCCGGCGCGGCCGTCGAGGACCGCCCAGGTGGTCGGTGGGTTGGCCGGCGCGCTGCTGGTGGCGGCCGCGGCGATGGCGGCCTCGCTGCTGCTCGTGGCGACCACGGCCCGCAGTCAAGGCCTGCCGGTCGAGGCGGTGCTCGCCGAACTCGAGCAGCGCGCCGAGCGCTTGCACGACATCGCCTTCGTGCTCGAGGGCGAGGTACGCGACGAGGCCGGGCAGCGCATCGCCGTGGAGGTCGAGGTGCTTGCGATCCCGTCCCTGCCGGCCGCGAGCCTCTACATCATCCAGCCCGACGCGTTGGCGGACAACATGATCGTCGTCGTCGGCGACGAGGTGCGCAACTACACCTTCCTGACCAACCAGGTGGCGATCTACGACATCGCCGATCCCGACGCGTTCGGTGGCCTGGTGCAAGGCGGCGACGCGCTGGCACTCGATCTCGACCTGGGCCGCGTCTTCGAGGGCTGGGACGCCCGAGTCGAGTCGGTCGAGCAGGGCAGCGACGGTGACGTGTACACGCTGCGCTTCGACAACCTCGACGCCGACGCCACCATCCATCACGCGACCCTGGTGATCGACGCCTCCGATTGGCTGCCACTGCGGCTCACACTCTACTCGGACGAGTCGACGTTGTTCGCCGACCTGCGCCTGATGGGACTCTCGGTCGACACCGGCCTCGACGCCGACGAGGTCACCTGGCTGCCCGACGACGCCGAGGTCCTCGACCGCAGGCGCTGACCGCCGGCGACCCGCGTTCGCGCGACGCCCGACGACGCCCGACGACGCCCGGCCCGCGGTTCGACCCACGGGACGACCCGCGGTTCGGGCACAGCCCGAACCGCAAGGCCGTTGAGTGGGGCCGGGGCTTTGCCCCGGCCCCACTCAACGGCCCAGCATGCGCTCCGGCACCACCACCTGGTCGAACGTCGCCTCGTCGAGGTGCCCGAGCGCGAGCGCCGCCTGCTTGAGCGTCGTGCCCTCGCGATGCGCTTTCTGCGCGATCTCGGCGGCCTTGTAGTAGCCGATGTGGGCGTTGAGCGCCGTGACGAGCATCAGCGACGCGTCGAGGTGGGCCCTCGCCCGCTCGCGATCGGGCTCGGCGCCGACGATGCAGTGGTCGGTGAACGAGGCGCTGGCGTCACCGAGCAGGCGTGCGCTGCGCAGCAGGTTGTAGATCATCACCGGCTTGAACACGTTGAGTTGGAAGTGACCGTGCGTCCCGGCGACGCTGACCGCGGTGTCGTTGCCGATGACCTCGGCGCAGACCATGGTCAGCGCTTCGGCCTGGGTGGGGTTGACCTTGCCGGGCATGATCGACGAACCGGGTTCGTTCTCGGGCAGGCGCAGCTCGCCGATGCCGCAGCGCGGTCCGGAGGCCAACAGCCGCACGTTGTTCGCGACGTGCATCAGCGACACGGCCACGCGCTTCAGCGCGCCCGAGGCCTCGACGACGGCGTCGTGGGCGGAGAGCGCCTCGAACTTGTTGTCGGCGGTCCGGAAGGGGCGGCCGGTGAGCTCTGCGATCACCTCGGCGACGCGCTCGGCGAAGCCCGCAGGAGCGTTGAGTCCGGTGCCGACGGCGGTCCCGCCCAACGCCAGTTCATAGAGGTGCGCCAGGCTCTGCTCGACGACCTCGATACCCTTGGCGAGCTGGGTGGCGTAGCCGGAGAACTCCTGGCCGAGGGTGACGGGCGTGGCGTCCATCAGGTGGGTGCGGCCGATCTTGACGACGTCGTCCCAGGCGGCGGCCTTCTCGGCCAGGGCGTCGCGGAGGCGACGCAGCTCGGGGAGCGTGTGCCCCTCGAGCGCCTCGACGGCCGCGACGTGCATGGCGGTGGGGAACGTGTCGTTGGACGATTGCGAGCGGTTGACGTCGTCGTTGGGGTGCACCACGGCCTTGCTGCCCAGGTCGGCGCCGGCCAGCGCCGCGGCGCGGTTGGCGACGACCTCGTTGACGTTCATGTTGGATTGCGTGCCGGAGCCCGTCTGCCACACGACGAGGGGGAAGTGGTCGTCGAGGTCGCCGCGCAGGATCTCGTCGCACACCGCCGCGATCGCGTCGGCCTTGTCGCGCGGGAAGTCGGTGAGTTCGGCGTTGGTGATCGCCGCGGCCTTCTTCAGCACCGCGAAGGCGCGGACGATCTCGAGCGGCATGCGCTCGCCGCCGATGCGGAAGTTCTCCAGCGAACGCTGCGTCTGGGCGCCCCAGTACCGGTCGGCTGGGACGCGAACCTCACCCATGGTGTCCTTCTCGATGCGGTAGTCGCTCATGCCCCGATGCTACCCCCACGCGCGCTGGCTGCGGCCATCGTCAGACGGGAAGCGCGGCCTCGAGCACGTGTGCGAGCCCGTCGCGCCAGCAGCCCCAGTTGTGGCCGGCGCTGCGCTCGCTGTACGTGAGCGGCACGCCCCGATCACACAAGGCGTCACGAACGCGTCGATTGACGTCCAGGAGCCAGTCGAGCGTCCCGACGTCGAGCACCCAGCGTTGTGCGCCGAGGTCCGCGCCGGTGCGCAACTGCTCGAGCAACCAGGAGCGCTCCACGCCGTGGTGGCGCTTGTCGTCGGGGGTACCGAGGAACGCGCCGGCCTGCGCGACCACGACCGACCAGTCGTCGGGCTCGGCCAAGGCCAGGGTGGCGGCGGCCAGACCACCGAGGCTGGCGCCCATCGCCACCCAGGTGCCGTCGACGGCGAGCGCGTCCTCGACGCGCGGCCGCAACACGTCTCGCACGAAGACGTGGTGGTGCTGGTCCCAGGCGTACTCCGTGAGCCGCGCGCTGGGCTCGCTGAACACCAGGTGGGCGGGGCGGGCACGGCCCTCGTCGATCAGCGCCGTGAGCACGTCGGCGGTGCGGGCGAGACGCTGGTAGGCGACGCCGTCGTGGAGCACGACCGCCGGCAGCGGGTCGTCGACGCCGGGGGGCGACAGCACGCTGACGCGGCGTGTCGACGCCGCGCCTGCGGCGTCGAAGCGCCAGCGCCGCATCGTCCAGGTCGGCTGCGCCCGGGGCGGGTCGGCGAGCGCGTCGGGCGCGTAGTCGGGGCCGCGCACCTCGGTGACCTCGGGGTACCAGGGGTTGCTGCCGGTCGCTCCGTGGTCGGGATCGGCGCGCACCCGGCCACCCTCGTCGACGAAGGCGTACTCGAAGCGCACGTCGTCGGGGAGCTCGAGGACGAAGCGCGCGACCTTGGCGGACGAGACCGGGTGGGGTGCGCGGTGCATGTCGGTGTGGTCGCTGATGATCTGCCGGGCCCAGTCGGGCACGCGCACCGCCTGACGCATGGTGCAACGCTACCAGGAGCGTCCAGCACGCACGGTCGTGCGTGCCGCGCGCGTGGTCACGCGGCGCTGCGCAGCCGCGGTCGGGTATCGTGCCGCATGCCGTCACCGACCACCGTAGCCAGCCTCGACCCGACCATCGACCCAGCGAGCGCGTTCGACATCGCGGTCGCGGAGCGCTCGCGCGCCATGCCGTGCGCGAAGTGGACGCGCTACGACCCGGACGTCCTACCGCTGTGGGTCGCCGACATGGACTTCCCCGTCGCCGACGTGGTGCGCGCGGCGATCCACACGCACGTCGAGGGTGGCAGCCTGGGCTACCCGCCGCACCCAGCCTTCCCCGACCTGATCCCGGCGACGGTCGACCGGCTGGAGACGCGCTTCGGCTGGCGGCTGCCGGCAGAGGCGGTGCAGCCGCTGCCGGGCGTGATCCCGGGGCTGTTCGTCGGCACCGAGGCGATGAGCGCGCCGGGCGAGCAGGTGATCGTCCAGCCGCCGGTGTACCCGCCGTTCTTCTCGGTCATCGCGCAGTCCGGGCGCGAGGTGTTGCATCATGAACTCGTCGACGCCGGCGACGGCTACCGCATGGACGTGGCGGCGCTGCGCGCCGCCATCACGCCCGCCACGCGCGTGCTGATGTTCTGCAACCCGCACAACCCGACCGGCCGCGTCTTCGCCCGCGCCGAACTCGAGGCGCTGGCCGAGGTCGTGCTCGAGCACCGGCTGTGGGTGCTGTCCGACGAGCTCCACGCCGACCTGGTGTTCGACGGCGAGCACGTGCCGTTCGCCTCGCTGTCGCAGGACGTGGCGCAGCGCACCGTGACGCTCTACGGACCGACCAAGGCGTTCAACTTGGCGGGGCTGAAGATCGCCTTCATGGTCTCCGAGAACGCCGCGCTGCTCGCGCGCGTGAAGGCGGTGGCCGGCTACCGTATGCCGGGGGTGAACGTGCTCGCACAGGTCGCGACCATCGCGGCGTTCCGCGAGGGCGATGCGTGGCTCTCGGCCGCGCTCGCGTACCTGCGGGCGAACCGCGACCATCTGGCCGCGCGCCTGCATGCCGAGGCACCCGAGGTCCGCTCGCACGCCCCGCAGGGGACGTACCTCACCTGGCTCGACTTGCGCGGCGCGGGCTTGGGCGACGACCCCAGCGCCACCCTGCTCGAGCGCGGCCGCCTGGCGCTCAACCCGGGCACCGACTACGGCCCGGGCGGCGAGGGGTTCGCGCGTCTCAACCTCGCCACGTCACGCGCCACGCTCGACGAGGCGCTCGATCGGCTGGTGGCGACGGTTCGGGGCGAGCGCTGAACACAGTGGCGTTCGACCCGTACCCGGCGGCGTTGGCAAGGTGCCGCCGCTGTCCGCGCCTGGCCGAACACCGCGAGACCGTGGCGCGCGCCAAGCGGCGGGCGTACCGCGACGAGACGTACTGGGGGGCGCCGGTGCCGGGGTTCGGCGATCCGGACGCCACCATCGTGCTGGTGGGACTGGCGCCCGGCGCGCACGGCAGCAACCGCACGGGCCGCATGTTCACCGGCGACGCCTCGGGCGACTTCCTCTACCCCGCGCTGCACCGCGCCGGCCTGGCGTCGACACCCAGCGCCCGCGCTCGCGACGACGGCCTACGGCTCCAGGGCGTGTGGATCACCGCAGCGGCGCGCTGCGCGCCACCGGGCAACGCGCCGACGACGCTGGAGCTCGACGCCTGCCGGCCGTGGCTGGCGTTCGACCTCGACGCACTACCCGGCGCGAGGGTGCTGCTCGCCCTCGGCAAGGTGGCGCACGACGCGGTGCTCAAGCACTACCGCGCGCGCGGCATGGCGACGACGCTGGCGGCGCACCGGTTCGGCCACGGCAGCGTCCACCGACTCGAGCGGCTGCCCGGCGCCCCGGAGGCCGGCGCGCTGCCGCTCCTCGACGCGTATCACGTCAGCTTCCAGAACACGAACACCGGGCGCCTGACCGAGGCGATGTTCGACGCCGTGCTCGCTCGGGCGAAGGACCTGGCGGCGCTCGCATGAGCCTGCCGACGCTGCGGCTGCCGGCACGGTTGGAGGGCCCGCTGTCGGCCGGGCATCCGTGGGTGTACCGCGACCATGTGGCGCCCGGGACGAGCGTGCCCGACGGTACCTGGGTGCGCGTCGAGGCGGGCCGGACGGTGGCGCTCGGGCTGTGGGCGAGCGACGGCGCGATCGCCGTGCGCGCGTTCCGCCGCGGCAGCGCGGACGCGCCGCCACAGCTGCCCGACGCGTCGTGGGTCGACGCGACGATCACACGGGCGCTGGCGCTGCGCGCCGGGCTCGAGGAGGCGGGCAGCGACGCGTACCGCCTCGTGTTCGGCGAGGGCGACGGCCTCCCCGGCATCACGGTCGATCGCTACGGCCGCTTCGCGGCGCTGCAGACGTACGCCAGCGGCTACGACCGCGAGGGGAGCGACGCGGCCGCGCTGCTGCGGCTGGTGGTGCGCTCGCTGGCGCGGGCAGTGCCGTTGACGGGCGTGTTGCGCGCCCGGCGCGAGGGAGCGCCGGCCCAGGTGGTGTGGGGCGCGACACCTCCGCCCGAAGTGACCGTGCGCGAGCAGGGCCTGCGCTTCCTCGCCAACCTCTTCGAGGGTCAGAAGACGGGGCTGTTCCTCGACCACCGCGAGCACCGCGCACACGTGCGCGACCTCGCGCGGGGGCGGCGCGTGGCGAACCTGTTCGCCTACAGCGGCGCGTTCTCGGTGTACGCGCTGGCCGGCGGCGCCCGGCACGCCGTCGACGTCGACGTCGCACCCGCCGCGCTGCGCGACGCCGTGCGCAACGTCGCGGCCAACGCCGACGCGCTCGGCGCCGACGCGACCGAGCGGCACGAGACGCTGCGCGCCGACCTGCTGAGCGACCCCGCCTCCGCCCTGGCGGCGCCTCAACTGGCGGGCAGCGACCTGATCGTCTTGGACCCGCCCTCGCTGGCGCGCCGCAAGGGGCAACGCCACGGCGCGCTGCGGACCTACCGTCGCCTGAACGCGGCGGCGCTGGCGGCGCTGCCCGACGGCGGGCTGCTGGCGAGCGCGTCGTGTACGGCCCAGGTCTCGCACGAGGCGTTCCTGGGCGCGCTGGCCGAGGCTGCCGCCGACGCGGGGGTGTGCGCGCAGGTGCTGCACGAGTCGGGGCACGCGCCGGACCACCCCGTCCCGCTCGCGTTCCCCGAGGGCCGCTACCTGAAGTTCGTGGTGCTGCGGGTGACGCGCCCGGCCTAGGTGGCCGCTGCAAGCGCCAAGCGGCTCGTGAGCCAGCGGGCCAGCACGTCGCTCACGAGCTCGCGGCAGGTGTCGTTGAACAGTTCGTGGCGCCCCTCGCGCTCCACGTGGTGCGTGACGCCCGGGTTGCGCGCGACGAGCTCGGCGCTCCCACTCGGGTCGCTCACGGTGTCGGCGAGGCCGTGCAGTACGAGCGTCGGGAGCAGCAATGGCGGCGCGTCGGGCGACAGCGCGGCCTCGGCCGCGGTGACCATCGCCGTCGCGGTGTCGAGCCGGACGGGCGCGTGGGTGACGGCGGGGTCGTCGCGGTAGGCGGCCACCTCCACCGGGTCGCGCGACATCGCGCTTGGGTCGAGTCGTGTCGCCGGAAATCCGGGAGCGATGCGGGCCAAGGCGACGAGGGCGCGGACCACGATCGACGGGGGCGTGCGCGAAGCGCGCAGGAACGGTGACGAGAGCACCAGCGCATCGGGCGAGAGGGAACCGGTCTGCACCGCGCGCAGCGCCACCAGGCCACCCACGCTGTGTCCCATGAGCGCCCACGGCCCGTCGTTCCAGGTGCGCAGCTGCGTTGCCACCACGCCCACGACGTCGATCAGGTCGGCGATGTCCCGAAGCCACGCGCGCCGCCCCTCGCTCTCGCCGTGTCCGGGGAGGTCGAAGCCGTGCACGGCGAGGCCGGCGTCCACCAGCACCTCGGCGAGCCGCTCGTACCGGCCGATGTGTTCACCCAGGCCGTGGACGATCAGGACGCTCGGCCGCGACTCGGATCGATCGTCGTCAGGAAGCCACGCACGCGTGACCAGACGCTGACCGGAGGGCGTGACGAGGGTGTCGCGGGCGCTGCGCATGTGTGCCGGCCTCAGACGGCGTCGGGCGAGACCTCGTGGAGCTCCGTACGGACCTCTTCCATCACCGGGTTGGAGAGGACGGTGGTGGCGATCCGCGCCAGCTGCGCCTCGACCTCGGCGCGCTCGCCGCGCAACCGCAGCTCGATGCGTTTCCCGACGCGAAGCGACTCGACGTTCTCGAACCCGAGGCGTTCGAGCGTGCCCTGCACGGCGCGGCCCTGCGGATCGAGGATCGCGCGCCGCAGCATCACGTGCACCACGGCGTCGAAGCGGCGGACGTCGGTCGTCGACGGCGTGGACGGAGGCAGCGTGGACTCAGGCATCGTGGGCTCCAGGCCGCGGCAGCGCGGCGCCCAACGCCGCGTCGTCGTCGCCCTCGTCGAGGTGGACGTGGTCGAGGTCGAAGTCGTCCTCGGGCAGCTCGAGGTCGCGCCCCTGCGTGTCACGCAGGCGCCTCCAGACCTCCTGGTAGGCCTCCTCGACGCCGCCGAGGTCGCGACGGAAGCGGTCCTTGTCGAGCTTCTCGCCGGTCTCGGCGTCCCACAGCCGGCAGGTATCGGGGCTGATCTCGTCGGCCAGGCGCAGCTCGCCGGCGGCGTCGATGCCGAACTCGAGCTTGAAGTCGACCAGTTCGAGGCCCGCCACCGCGAAGCGGGCGCCGAGGTAGTCGTTGACGTCGGCCGCGTAGTCGAACATCGCCTCGAGCTGCGCCTCGTCGGCGAGTCCGAGCGCGACGGCCGTGGCGGTGTTCATGGGCGGGTCGCCGAGCGCATCGGACTTGTAGCACCACTCGACCACGACGGGGTCGAGTTCGAGGCCCTCGTCGACCCCGTAACGCTTCGCGAAGGTGCCGGCAGCGCGGTTGCGCACGATCACCTCGACGGGCACGATCGTGACGCGGCGCACCAGCTGGTCGCGGGCGCCGAGCTGCTCGACGAAGTGCGTCGGCACGCCGAACGCCTCGAGCTCGCCGTACAGCATCGCGGAGACGGCGTTGTTGACGACGCCCTTGTCGCTCACCGTGCCGCGCTTCTGGGCGTTGAAGGCGGTGGCATCGTCCTTGTAGCGGACGATGACGACGTCGGCGTCGTCGCAGGCGAACACCTGCTTCGCCTTGCCTTCGTACAGCAACTCGCGGGGCTCGGGACGGGCGTTCACGTCAGCGATGCTACTACACCCCCCGGCCTGGCAGACTCAGAGTCCGAAGCGGGCGTAGACGGCATCGACGTGGCGGAGGTACCAGGCGGGATCGAACGCGTCAGCGAGCACGGCGGGATCCAAGGTGCAACCGGGGTCCTCGGCGAGCAACTCGCGCAGGTGGCGGCCGCTCTCCCACGACGCGAGGCTGGTGCGCTGGACCACCTCATAGGCCTGCTCGCGCATCATGCCTCCGTCGATCAGGGCGTGCAGGACGCGTTGCGAGTAGACGAGTCCGTGCAGGGCATCGAGGTTCGCCAGCATGCGCTCCGGGTAGACCACCAGGTCGCGGAGCACACGCGTGCAGCGCCGCGTGGCGTAACTCGCGAGCGTGGTGGCATCAGGGAGGATCACCCGCTCCACGGCGGAGTGGCTGATGTCGCGCTCGTGCCACAGCGCCACGTTCTCGAGCCCGGCGTGGAGCTGCGAGCGCAACAGCCGCGCGACGCCGGCCAGGTTCTCCGAGGCGATCGGGTTCTTCTTGTGCGGCATCGAGCTACTGCCGGTCTGCCCAGGGGCGAAGCCCTCCTGCGCCTCGCGCACCTCGCTGCGCTGCAGGTGGCGGATCTCCAACGCGATGCGTTCGATGCTCGTGCCGAGGAGCGCCAGCGCCGCGAGCAGCTCGCCGTGTCGGTCGCGTGCGACGGTCTGGTTCGTGACCGGGTCGACCGCCATGCCGAGGCGCTCCGCGACCACGGCCTCGACCTCGGGCGGCACGTGGGCATAGGTCCCGACCGAGCCCGAGAGCATGACCACCGACACCGCCGTCCGGGCGCGCTGCAGGCGCTCCTCGTCGCGCGCCAACGCGGCGCCCAGGTTCAGGAACTTGAGGCCGAACGTCATCGGCTCCGCGTGGATGCCGTGGGTGCGGCCGATGCAGGGGGGGTGCTTGTGCTCGACCGCCAGCCAGCGCACCTCGGAGCGCAACGCCTGGAGGTCGGCCAGGATCAGGTCCACGGCCGCGCGCAGGCGTAGGTTCTGGGCGCTGTCGACGACGTCGGTGCTGGTGAGACCGAGGTGGATGAAGCGGGCGTCGTCGCCGAGGCGTTCGGTCAACGCGCGCGTGAACGCGACGATGTCGTGGCGCGTGAGCGCCTCGAGCTCGGCGACGCGTTCGGCGAAAGCCTCGTCGAGCGGCGCGGCCTCCGCCGCGGCGCGCAGGCGCGAACCGGTCCCGGCAGGGACCTCGCCGAGCGCCTCCCAGGCGTCGGTGGCGGCCAGCTCGACCTCGAGCCAGGTTCGGTAGGTGTTGGCCTCGCTCCAGAGCAAGCGCATCTCGGGGGTGCTGTAGCGATCGATCACGCCCCAGGGTACGCCGTCGGCGCGGTTGGGGGCGCGGCTATCCGGCCCCCGGAGGCGCGAGCAACCGTGCCACCACCAGGTCCTCGAACGCCAGACCCACGGACTTGAACAGGGTCGGCCTGCCCTCTCGGCGACCCGCGACGCCGCGCACGACCTCGTGCAGGTCGCCGACGACGTCGTCCCACGACCAGCCTTCGGCTGCGGCCGCAGCGAGGTCGCCGGCCTCGAGCCGCGCGGCGGCACGCTGGTCGACGAACACGTCACACGCGCTCACGGCCTCAGTGTCGCACTCGCGCATGCCGTGCGCGAACGCTCCCACGAGGTCGAGGTGCTGTCGCGGCGACAGCCAGGCGCCCCGGACCAGCGGTTCGCGCGAGGTGGTTGCCACGCTGATCACGTCGGCGCGCCGGACGGCCGCCTCGAGGTCGTCCGCCACCACTACGGCCGGGCGCGTGGTGGCGCCCGTGAAGGCCGCGAGCACGTCGGCTGCGACCTGCTCGGCCTTGGCCGCATCGCGACCCCAGATCCACACCGTTTCGAACCCGCGCACCTGCAGGTGCGCGCGCACCAGCCAGGGCGCCAGCGAACCCGTCCCCACCATCAGCAGGCTGCGCGCGCCAGGGCTCGCCAGGCGCTCCGCCGCCAGGGCCGACACGGCCGCGGTACGCAGCCTCGTGAGCAACCCGGCCTGGGCGCCGATCGCAGGGCGTCCGCGCGGGTCGAAGAGCGTGTACCAGGCCTGCACCGAGGGCAGCCCACGCGACGGGTTGCGCGGCGACACGCTCACCTGCTTGACGCCGAACCAGCCCTCGACGTCGGCGCACGGCATCGTGAGGTACGCGCCGTCGTCGGGCGCAGGGAGCATGACGCGATCCGCCATCAGGAACTGTCCCGGGTCGAGGAACGCCCCCTCGAGTGCGTCCAGGACGGCCTCCCACGTGAGATCGGCGACGTCGTCGTCGGTCAGCGTTCGCATGCTGCAGGGTACACCGCCAGCGCCGCAACGCGAAGCCTCGTAGCGCCCGGCGCGACGCAACGCGCACGCGTCCAGGACGCAACGACGGCGGCTGGCGGCCGAGCGGACGGGGGTGGTAGACTCGTGCGTTACGGCCCCGGCCGGAGGAGGGCGTTCGCTTGAACGAAGGACAAGTCATCCCGATTCAGATGACGGACGAGATCAAGACGAGCTTCATCAACTACGCCATGTCGGTCATCGTCGATCGGGCCCTGCCCGACGTGCGCGATGGCCTGAAGCCGGTGCAGCGCCGCATCCTCTACGCGATGCTGCAAGCCGGCCTGGTCCCGCCAAGGAAGCACAGCAAGTCCGCCGG
>PWQI01000437.1 GCA_003556805.1 Trueperaceae bacterium
CTCGTGCTCGCCGAGGCGACCGCCGTGGCCGCGAACGGCCGCATCTCGCCTCAGGACCTGGGGCTGTGGGACGACGATCAGGTGGACGGGCTGCGGCGCGTCGCCGCAGCGGTGCGCGCCCAGGGGGCCGCGTTCGGCGTCCAGCTCGCGCACGCGGGCCGCAAGGCCGGCACCTACCGCCCCTGGGCCGAGCAACGCGGGGCTGTGAGCGTCGCCGACGGCGGCTGGCCCGACGACGTCGTGGGGCCGACCACCGAGCGCTTCTCCGAGGGCACGGCCACGCCGCGCGCGCTCGACGAGGCCGACCTCGCTGCGATCGCGCGGTCGTTCGCGGCGGCCGCAGCGCGCGCCGACGAGGCGGGCGTCGACACGGTCGAGATCCACGCCGCCCACGGTTACCTGCTGCACGCTTTCCTATCGCCGCTCTCCAACGACCGACACGACGGCTACGGCGGCGACGAGGCGGGCCGCGCGCGGCTGCTGCTCGAGGTGGTCGACGCGGTCCGGGGAGCGTGGCCGGCGTCGAAGCCGCTGCTCGTGCGGGTCTCGGCCAGCGACTGGCGCGAGGGGGGCTGGGACGCTGACGCCACCGTGCGCCTGGCGCGCACGCTCGCGGCGCGCGGCGTCGACCTGGTCGACTGCTCGTCGGGTGGCGCCGTCGCCGGTGTCGCGATCCCCGTGCACGCGAACTACCAGGTCGGCTTCGCCGAGCGCGTGCGCCGCGAAGCGCCCATCGCGAGCGGCGCCGTCGGGCAGATCAGCGATCCACGCCAGGCCGAGGCGATCGTGGCAGAGGGACGCGCCGACCTGGTGCTGCTCGGCAAGGCGCTGCTGCGCGACCCGTCGTGGGCCGTGCACGCCGCCAAGGCGCTCGGCGCGTCGCCGCCCTGGCCCGTGCAGTACCGCTGGGCGGTGGGCTGAGCCAGGCGCTCGGAGCCACTGGCTCCGAGACGCGCTCAGCGTCGCGCTCGCCGGCCGCGTCAGGCGCCGTCGAAGAGTCCCGGTTGCGCGAAGGCCGCCTCCGGCTCGGGCAACGCCGTCACCTCGCAGAACACGAGCTGGTGGCGCGCCAGCGCCGCCAGTGCGGGCTTGCTGATCGTCGGTGCCGCCAGCACGCCACGCACCGGCTCACCCGTGAGTTCGCGGACCCGCGTGACGTAGCGGCCCAGTTGGTGCACGGCCTCCTGCGTCGCCTTGGCGCGCTTGAGTTCGACCACGACCAAGCTGCCGTCAGCGCCTCGACCGAACAGGTCGATGCCACCGACGTCGGTGGGCAGTTCTCGGTCCAGCACGGCCAGGCCCGGCTCGATCAGCTCCGGGGCGCTGGCGAGCGCCCGCTGCATCTCGGCCTCGCTCCCCATCAGCACGAACCCCGACCCCTCGCGCAAGTGCAGCGCCTGGGCCAGGGCCGTCTCGAGGAACACGATGCGCACCATCTCTTCGGGGCTGCGGCGCTCTGCCAGGAGCACCGCCTGACCGTCCTCGATGCCGACCCAGACGTCGTCGGTCTGGGGCTGCCAGTTCACCGGCTTGACGCCCTTGTAGCCATGCACCTGGAGGCTGCCGTCGCTCTTCACCATCACCACGTAGTCGCCCGCGTCGGCGACGCTCGCAGCGCGGCCGTGATAGACGACCTCGCACTCGGCGACCACCTGCACCACCATGCGGCCGTCGCGGAGGTGCTCGTCGAGGAACGCGACGAGCGCGTCTGGGTCGGGCTCGATGACCTGATCGTGAAACACGCAGACGAGTCTACCCCTGGCCCGCGACGGTAGACTCGTCGCCATGGGACGACTCGGAGCGCACGTGTCGGCGGCGGGCGGTGTGGCGAACGCCTTCGCGCGCGGCGCCGCGATCGGCTGCGACGCACTGCAGGTGTTCGTGAAGAACGCCAGCACCTGGCGCGGGAAAGCGCTCGACGACCGCGCGATCAGCGCCTTTCGCGAGGCGCGCGCCGTCACGGCCGGCCCGGGCGTTCCGGCGCCGCTGCCGGTGGTCGCGCACGCCTCGTACCTGATCAACCTCGCCAGCCCGGAGAGCGTGACGGCCGAGCGCTCGCGCGCGGCGCTCCTCGACGAGTTGCAGCGCTGCGACGCACTCGGCATCGACGGGCTCGTCCTCCACCCGGGAGCCCACGTCGGTACCGGCGAGGATGCTGGCCTGGACGCCATCGCGGCGGCGCTCGACGACGTGTTCGCCCGACACGATGGGGGCGCCACGATCCTGCTGCTCGAGAACACGGCCGGTCAAGGCACGGTGCTCGGCGCCGACCTGGCCCACCACGGCCGGCTCCTGCGCAGCGTCGCGGCGCCGGAGCGCATCGGCGTCTGCCTCGACACCTGCCACGCGTTCGCCGCCGGCATCGACCTGCGTACGCACGACGGGTACGAGGCCTTCCTCGCCACCGTCGACGAGGAAGTCGGCCTCGGGCGCGTCGGCGCGTGGCACCTGAACGACTCGCTGCACCCGCTCGGATCGCGCAAGGATCGTCACGCCAGCATCGGAGCCGGTGAGATCGGCCTTGGCGCCTTCGCGCGCCTGATCGTCGACCCGCGCTTCGAGGCCGTGCCGATGGTGCTCGAGACGCCGTTGGGCGACGACGAACAGGGGCACGCGCGCGACCTCGTCACGCTGCGCTCGTCGAGCGCAGCCGAAGGGACGTCCACATGAGCGACGCCGACGCGATCCTGGCCCGACTGCCACACCACCGAGGTGTGCTGGAACGCAACCTCCAGGTCCTCCTGCGGATGACCGACGGCATGGACGACGCCGCTGCCGACCACGCGCTCGTCCCGGGCGGCTCGACGCTGCGCTGGCTGCTGGGCCACCTGCTGGCGTACCGCGACCGGATGCTGCGCCAGCTCGGCGCCGAACCGGTCTGGGACGAGGCGACGGCGGCGCCCTTCGAACGCGGCACGCACGCGGCCGGAGGGCCACCACTCGCCGACATGGTCGCGGCGCTGCGAACGCAGGCGCCGCGCCTGGCCGCCGCCTTCGACAGCGCCGACACCGTGGCGCTCGGCCAGCCGAGCACGCGGGCATCGCTGGGCACGCTCGGAGCGGAGTTGGAGTTCGGCGTGTGGCACGACACGTACCACATCGGCCAGGCGGCTCTGTACCGCCGCGCGGCCGGCCTCGACAGCCCGATCGGCTGACACCGATGCCCGGCGCACGTCAACTCAGCTGTCGGTAGCCCCCCATGTGGTACGCGAGCGGATCGCCGTCGGCGAGGCGCGACGTGTCGATCCGACCGACGTAGATCGTGTGGTCGCCGACCTCGACGCGCTGCTCTATGGTGCAGGCGATCTGCGCGACGGCGCCGCGCACCACGGGCAACTCGTCGAACACCTCGAACGGATGCTCTTCGAGCGCTACCGCGCGGCCCGCGAAGTGTTCCGAGAGGTCGCTCTGGTCGGCGCTCAGGATGCTGACGGCGTAGCGCGGCACGCGCTGGAGGAGGCCGTGCGAACGGGCCTTGTGGGCGATCGCCACGCCCACCAGGGGCGGCTCGAGCGACAGCGAGCTGAACGCGCTCACGGTGATGCCGTGGACGGTGTCGCCGTCTTGCATGGTCACGACGGTCACACCCGACGGCCAGCGGCCGAGGGTCTGCCGGAACTCCACGGGGGTGATGGACATGGTTGTCAACTCCAGGTCGCGCCCTGGGCAGGCACGTCGTCTCTGGGCCATTGATGCACGTACGCAACGGCCACGTTCGGTGCCAGCGTACACTCGCGCGCTTCCAGCGACTGCGCCGCGCTCGCGCCCCCGTTCGCGGCCCCCGTTCGCGGCCGCCACCCCCGACGGCCTATCATGCCCCGCATGACCCTTCGCCCCGTTCGCAGCACCGACCCCGCGCGTCCTTGAGCGCCACGTCGACGAGGGCCACGTCCTCGAGCGCCCCACCGGGAGTCGTCGGCCCCATCCCACCCCTGCGCCGTCTGTGGCGCTACGCCGCCGAGGCCGATCGCGCCGGACGGCCGCCAGGGCGACGGTCGTACCGCGGGCGTGCCGGCCTGGCCACGCTGTTCACGCTCCTCAACAC
>PWQI01000028.1 GCA_003556805.1 Trueperaceae bacterium
CGCGACGCAACGAGGAGGATCGACCATGAAACGCGCCACCCCCTACCTGTACTTCGTCGGCAAGACCGAAGAGGCGTTCGCGTTCTACCGCAGCGTCTTCGGGGGCGAGTACACCGCCGTCGTGCGCTATCGCGACATACCGTCGCCGGACGCGGATGCCGGCGCCAGCGAGCCCGACGAAGGCGACCTGATCGCCCACATCTCGCTGCCGATCGCCAAGGAGACTTCGCTGATGGCGTCGGACGTGTCGTCGTCCGGCGCGGCCAGCTACATCGTCGGCACCAACGTCGAGATCCACCTGGAGGCCGAAGACGCCGACGAGGCCCGTCGCGTGTTCGACGCGCTCAGCGAAGGCGGCACCACGCAGATGCCGCTGGCGCCTTCGCCCTGGTCGGCCCTGTTCGGCGCCTGCACCGATCGCTACGGCGTCCGCTGGCTGGTCGACTTCGCGGGCGACGTCCAGTTCCCCATGGGCTGAACGTGCGTGTCGAAGCATGCTCAGCGAACCGCAGATCGGCAGCGTTCGACCCGAGCGCCACACCGTCGGCAAACGAGCGCGGACGCCGTTCAAGGGCATGTTCGCCGTGGTCGATGGTCTCCTCGCGGAGTTACGGCGCCGGGCGATACGGGCACCTCACCTACTCGCGCTACGCGCTGCGGGCGAGCAAGGCGCCGATCGGATGCGCCGCGTTGTGAAAGGAAGTGGGTATGGCTACGCTCGTGTTGGGGATGAACCAGTCCCTGGACGGCTACGTTGACGTCGACGAAATGGGTGCGCCAAGCCCGACGCTCTTCCGCCACTTCGTCGAGTGGACCCAAGGGCTGGCGGGCAGTGTGTACGGTCGCAAGATGTACGAGAGCATGCGTTACTGGGACGACGATCATCCTGAGTGGGATGCAGAGCAACGCGCCTTTGCCGCGGCCTGGCGGAAAGCGCCGAAATGGGTCGTCTCGCGCTCGTTGAAGTCGGTCGGCCCCAACGCCAGGCTCATCGAGGATGATCTCGAGGGCGCGATCCGCGAGTTGAAGGCCGAGCACGACGGGGAGATCGTCGTTGCCGGCCCGGACGTGGCACGAAGCCTCACGACACTTGGTCTGATCGATGAGTATCGAATCTACCTGCACCCAGTCGTGCTCGGTCACGGCACGCCGTACTTCGCCGGAACCCGGCCGCCGCTCCGCCTTCTGGCTCATGATCGCATCGACGAGGATGTGATCAGGTTGACGTACGGTCCTGCTTGATGTCGCGACTCGCCGGATGCAACTCGCCGCTGAACTATGACACTCCGTCAGTCACACCCTAGCTTTCGCCGGACCGATCGAGCGGCGCGCGTCGTGGCGGCTTCGGCCGCACACGTGTACCGCGCGTTCGTGACGCCCGCGGCCGTGGCCCTCTGGCTACCCCCGGACGGAATGACGGCCAACGTGCACGCCTGGGAAGCCCGTCCGGGCGGCACCGTACACGTGACGCTGCGCTACGACGAGCGTTCACTGGGGAGCCCCGGGAAGACGACGGACCGCACCGACGTCGTCCGTGGACGCTTCGTCGAGGCGATCGAGGACGAGCGCGTGGTCCTCGAGGTCGACTTCGAGGCCGACGATCCACGCTTCGCGGGGACCATGGTCATGACCTGGTCGCTCCATGGCTCGGCAGGTGGGACCCGCGTGTCGTTCGTCGCCGAGGACGTACCTCCCGGCATCGACCGCGAGTCGCACGAAGCGGGCTTGCGCTCGACGCTCGAACATCTCGCCGCCCACGTGGAGCGCGGTCGCGAGGCGATCGTTTGACGGCGGCGCGGTACGTGCGCGCCGCTACCCGGCCGCGCGGTCGAGCGGACCGCGTGGTCGCTGCGGCACACCGAGCGGAAGGAGACACGATGGTCTCGACACCTGACGTTCGCCCTGTCGGAGATCTGCCGGATGCGATCGGCAAGACCGCTGCCCGCGAGCTGTCCCTCAACGGCATCTGCAGCCTCGAGCAGGTGGCCCGTCACACGCAGCAGTCGCTGTTGGCCATCCACGGGGTCGGCCCGAAGGCGATCGCCATCCTCGGCGAGGCGCTGGCCGCGAAGGGGCTCGACTTCGACCGATCCTGAGCGACGGTGACCAGGCGCCCGACCGTCGTGGCGTTCCGAACGTCACGCCGTGTCGTGAGCCTCGGGCACCTCGGGCGCCTCGACGCCGACGAACCACGCGTCGTACACGCGTCGCAGCGCTCGTTGGTCGCCCGTCGGCTCGCGCCCCTCCGCAATGGCCACGAGGGCGTCGAGGCACGCGTGCCACCCCACGCCCACGGAGGCGGCCAGGGAACGGTCGCCGAACGTGTACGTGAAGGTGAGCCGTGTCGCGTCGCCGTCCGCTTCGAGGTCGATCGCCACGGACTGGTCGTGGCGGATGCTCGCCGCGTCGGCCTGCGGGTCGGCATCGATCGTGAACGCCAGCCGCCGCGGCGGCTCCCAGGCGGTGAGCGTCCCCGCCGGGAGCGGCTTCGGCTGGTCGGCGAAGCGCTCGCGCGCCCAGCCACCGACGTGGCCCTGGAAGCGCAGCTCGGCCGGGTACCAGCGGTCGCGCAGCTCCGGCTCGGCCACGGCGTCCCAGACGGACTCGATGGGGGCCGCGACGCGGCGGCGGTAGCGCAGCCGATGGCGGCCGCCGTCGAGCGCGAGGAGCGTGGCGGCCCCTGCCGGCCGGCCGTCGGCCTCGGCGCGGTCCGCGAAGGCCGTGGCGTGGCGCGCCTCGCTGGCCACGAAGGCGCGCCAATAGGCGGGCGTGTTGCTGCCGTCGAGCCGCGCGGCCAGCGCGGCCACGTGGGTGTCCCAACCCGAGGCGACGCTGACGACCGCGGCGCGCGTGTCGAGCCGGCGATGCGTGATGGTCAGCGCCACGGCGTCCGCGTCCTCGCGCAGCTCGAAGGTGACCTCGGAGGCCTCTTCGCCGTCGTCCCAGGTATGGCGCAGCAGCGTCGGCGGCCGCCACGCGGTCACGACCCCGCTTGCGAGGTGGCCGTGCTCGTGGGTGTCGCGGTAGCGCTCCGACGGTGCGTCGTCGGGGGCGGTGATCTCGGCGTGGCGGAAGAGCAGCGTCACACGGCCCCCGACGCGCGGTTCGAGCTCCCCGTCGGCGAGCCAGGTGGCGCGCAAGCGTGGCTCTGTGAGGTACGCCCAGACACGCTCGACGGGGCCCGCCAAGCGCCGCTCGAGGCGCACCGCACCCGGGCCGACGAGGTGGGCGGCGGTTCGCTCGTCAGCCATCGTCGTGCTCCGGTGCGTCGCTCGCTTTCACGCCGTCGGTTGACGCGTCGAGGGCGAGCCGCTGCTCGAGTGCGTCGAGGCGTTCCGTCCAGAAGCGCTCGTAGCGTCCGAGCCAGGCATGGGCCTCGCGCAGGGCCGTCGGCTCGAGGACGCACATGCGGCGCCGCCCGACGGCCTCCTTGCGCACCAGGCCGGCACGCTCGAGCGTCTGGAGGTGCTTCGAGGCGGCGGCCAGGCTGATCGGCAAGGGCGCGGCCAGGTCTCCGACGGTGCGCGCGCCACGCTCGAGGCGGCGCAGCATGTCGCGCCGGTGCGGGTCGGCGAGGGCGTGGAACACGGGGTCAAGCGCTGGGGTCCGGGGTTCGTCGAGGAGGTCGGCCATACGGCATGATGCACGAAGCGCTCCCAATTGTCAACCGAACGGTTGAATGACTTGGTTCGGGGCATCTTCGGCGTGCGTGTCGCCTGCCCGGTGGCGTTCGACGGCACCGCCCGCCCGGATGGGAGCATGCTGTAGGGATGGTGGCCACCACGGCCGTCATCACGGTGCCGGCCGCTGGCTGGAACGCACGGCGCCACCTCGTCACACGACCCACGATGGGAGGCGCCACGTGACCGACCAACCGCCTACCCTCCCCACCAGCATGCGCGCCGGCCGGATCCTCGGCCCGGGACACGCCGTCGTCGTTGACCTGCCCGTCCCCACCCCAGGCCCCGGAGACGTGCTGATCGAGGTCGCCCGCGCCGGCATCTGCGGCACCGACCTGCCCATCCTGGACGGAGACTACGA
>PWQI01000297.1 GCA_003556805.1 Trueperaceae bacterium
GGAGGCGTCGCGAACCAGAAGGCGATCGACGCGCTCGCGGCGATCAAAGCCACCACCGTGAAGCCGATGCGGTAGTCGCCGAGGAGATCGGCGAGGGTCCCCGCCAGGATCGGACCCAGCAGGTCGCCCACCATGAAGACGGTCATCGAGGCGCCCATGATCGCACCGAAGTGGCGGGTCCCGAAGTAGTCGGCGCGGACCGAGCCCATGAGCGGGCCACGGATGCCCCAGGCGAGGCCGTGGAGCAGCGCGAACACGACGACCGCCGGGGCGCCGCCCGCACGCGCGAGCACGACCAGGCCGATCGCCTGCGCCACCATGGCGATGGCGGCGACCTTGTGGATGGCGAAGCGGTCGCCGATCGGGCCGCCGAGGAGCTGGCCGATGGCCGAGATGATCGTGACGAGCGCGATCACCTGGGCGGCACTTTGCACGGTGTAGTCGAGCGAGCCGGTGAGGTGGGCGATGAGATGGACGGTCACGGCCGAGCCGACGAGCAACGCCGCAGCGTGACCGACCCCCAGGAGCCAGAAGGCTCGGGTGCGCAGCGCCTCCTGGAGGGTGAGGTCGGGCCCACCAGCGCGGCCTCGGCGTGGCATGCTCCGTGGTCGTCCCGGTCGCTCGGGGCCGTCGGGCTCCTGGCCGTACTCCGCCGGTTGACGCCGCATGAGCGTGATGCACGGCAGCCCGACCGCCAGGACGATCGTGGCGCCGAGCTGGAGCATGGAGCGCCAGCCGAGCCCGACCACGGCCGCGGCGACGAGTGGGACGAGCAGGCCGCCGAGGCTGATGCCGACCGACATGAGCGACACCGCCGTCGAGCGCCGCCGCACGAACCACGGCACGATGGCGGTGGTGATCGAGAGGAAGCCCGAGAGGGCGAGGCCGAGCCCGGTCAGCAGCATCGCCGCGTAGTAGGTCGGCAGCGTGGTCATGACCGATAGGCTGAGGAGACCGGCCGCCAAGACGACGAGACCGACCGACATCACCCGCCGGACGCCGAAGCGATCGAGCAGGGCACCGTGGATCGGCCCGAGGAGGCCGCTCTGGACGGTCGCTACGGCGTACCCGGCTGCGATCGCCGCACGAGCCCAGCCGAACTCGTCGCTCCACGCGACCACGTAGATCCCGAAGCTCTGGAACACGAGCGCGGCCTGAAGCGCCTGGAACGCGGCCCCGCCGACGACGGTGTCCCAGCCGAGGAACCGGCGGGTCGTCGGCACGAGGCGCGGATGCATGAAGGGCATCACACCACGGGGCTGCGCGGCTGCGGGGGTGCTCCCGCGTAGGAACGGTGCACCGCTGCCGTCAGGGCGTTCGCCCCACGCACGACACCGCCTTCGTCAGGCGGCGTCGATCGGTCGCGTCGCCCGTGTCGTTCGAGACGCCTGTTGCTCCTTCGAACCGTGCGACCCCGTGCTCACGTGCCCAGGCGCGGTCACGATATGTTGACTTAGTCCACGACTTAGTCCGACTGATCCGATATCGTGTGGCATGCGTGAAGTCGGTGTGCACGAGGCCAAGACGCACCTGTCGAAGCTGCTGCGCGAAGTGGAGGCCGGTTCGGAGGTCGTCATCCTACGAAGCGGCAAGGCGGTCGCGCGCATCGTGCCCGTTCAAGCAACCGCGGCCCGTGTCCTCGGCAGCGATCGCGGTGTGCTCGTAGTCCCCGACGACTTCGACGCACCGCTGCCCGAAACGGTGCTCGACGCCTTCGAGTCATGACGCTGCTCCTCGACACGCACGTGTGGCTGTGGATGCTCGCCGCGCCTGAGCGCCTCGGCGACACGCGACAGGCGCTCGAGGACGGAGAACGGACGCTGTTGTTGTCCGCTGCGAGCAGTTGGGAGATCGCCATCAAGGTCGAGCTGGGACGCCTCTCGCTACCGCAACCACCCGAGCGCTTCGTACCGGAGCGCCTTCGTTCGACCGGCGTCACGCCGATCGCGATCGAGCACGTGCACGCCCTCGAAGCGGGACGCCTTCCCGCTCACCACAGCGATCCCTTCGACCGTGTCCTCGTCGCTCAGGCGCGCCGCCTCGACGTGCCGATCGTCACGGCCGACCCGTTGATCCGTGCCTATGAGGTCGCCGTGCACTGGGTGGGGCGTTGATGCTTCGAGTGTGCGACGGAGCGCGCGAGCGTGACGGCGCCACGCTGCTGAGCGCCACCCCGCGCGGCGTGGTCCGAGTTCAACCACGAGGAGCCCACCGATGAACCAGTACGACCCGATCCACCACTGGCCCGAGGCCGTCGCGTTCGTGGTCGAGCACCACGCCGACGACGTCCGCAAGGGCACCCGCGTCCCGTACGTCACGCACGTGATGGCGGTGGCCGAGACGCTCGCGTACCACTACCCGGAGCGCGACGCGCTCATCGTCGCCGGGCTGCTGCACGACGTGGTCGAGGACACGGCGGCGACGTTCGAGATGGTCGAGGCACGCTTCGGGCCGGAGGTGGCTGCGCTTGTTCGCGCGGTGTCGAAGGACGACGACGCGATGGTCGCTGCCGACGGCCGGCCGTTGCCGCCGCGCTCACCACACGACGTTCGCGACCTGTGGCGGCGCCGGCGCGAGTTCATGCTTTCGCACGTGCGCGGGCCCGGCGTGCCGGTCGACGTGCTGCGGCTGAAGGCGGCCGACGCCCTCGCGAACCTGCAGACGATCGCACGCGACCTCGCCAACCCGGCGGTGGGGGAGGGCGTGTGGGACCGCTTCAACGTGGGTCGAGACGAGAGCCTGTGGTTCTACGGGGAGGTCGTGGCTGCGGTGGAGGCGGGGATCGGCGATGAGCCGTTGGCGATGGCGCTGCGGCGGGCGCTCGCGGCGGTGCGAGGGTAGGCGGCGCGCGGGCGCAAGCGGCTCGAACCGCAGGGCGTCCCGCGCGACGAGGGCACCTCTATCGTCTCAGCGGAACTCGCTGACCGTGATCCGGAGCACGCCGTAGTTGTCGCTTGCGATGGTGTCCGCGATGCGGAACGAGACCCCTTGGCCCGCTCCGGCGATCTCGTACGTGTACGTGTGGTCGGCGTCGAAGCCAGCCGTCGCCGGGGGGACGTGGGTGAACGTCGCGCAGCCGTCGATGCTCATGACGAAGAGCTGGGTTTCGGTCGGCACGGCGTCGTCGGTGCTGCAGCGTGGTTCGCCGACCGGGACGGCGAACCACGTGTTCGCGTCGAACATCACGAGTCCGTTCGCGCGACCGGGCGCGGGGAACAGCGGCTCGTCGGACGGGTCGCCCTTGCACCACCCAGGGTTCGTGACGCTGCAATCCCACACGGAGAACGTGCCCTGGACATCGATGACGTAGTCGGCCCCGTCTTCGAGGACGGGCCCAGCGACGGTGGGCGGTCCGAACAGCGTGTTGCTGTCGAGGTCGACGGTCGCGATCTCCGTCAGGACGGGTGGGTCATCGTCGGGCACCGCTGGCGTGGAGCAGCCGGCGAGCGTGAGGGCAGCCACGACGAGGGCGGACACGAGGTACTGCGGTCGATGCATGAGGCCTCCGGGGGCCGCGGTCCGCCTGACGCGGCGTTCGCGTCGCACCGGCCCGTGAGTGTCCACGTCGGCGTTATGCGGGCGTGACACGCCCATCGCACGTGTCGTCGCGCGAGCGTACGCGTCGCCTCCGCGGACACCCGCGGTACGCTGGCATCACACTTGGAGGTACGCGTGAGGATCGGCCACACGCCTCGTTCGCTGCCTGCCTCGCCCCGCCGGCGCCGCGTCGGCCGCATCGCCGCGGTCATCGCGATCGCGGTGGTGCTCATCGGCCTGGTCACGTTCGCGGCGATCCCGCCGATCGTGACGGGCCCGATGATCCGCGGCCCGATCGTGTTCGGTACCACCTACGCCGGTGAGGACGTCGACCTCGCGCCCGAGCGCGTGACCGTGGTGACGAGCGACGGTTTGGAGCTGGCCGCTCACTGGGTGCACGTGCGCGAGCCCGCGGCCGTGGTGGTCTTCGTGTCCGGGACGCACGGACCGTCGGTCACGGCGTTCTTCGGCCACGCGGCGATGTTGGCCGAGGA
>PWQI01000366.1 GCA_003556805.1 Trueperaceae bacterium
GACGCTCTTCCGATCTCAGATCGGAGAACGGCAATCCGCGATTTACATATCGTTTTGCGATAGCGATAACCAGTCGCAGGTTGGCTCGCACAAGCCGGTTGATACAGTTATTGAACGCGATCTGAGCTTCCGCAATCATGTTTTCATGTTCGGGATCGGGTTCCTCAGGAGCGTCCGACAACAACTGGTTCAGTTTATTGGCGGCTTCAGCGATATCGGTGGCAAATTCGACTTCCTGTTCACGTGTCAATGGTGAAAACTCGCCCAGTTCCTGAAAATACATTCGCACCGTATCCGATCCGAACGGTATTTCGCCGGTTCGAGTGATGGTATCGCGATCCTGATCAGAATCCGTTTCTTCTGTCTCGCCATTGGCATCATTATAGAACGGGCCACGTTTTTCATCATCGTTCATTTTTCATTCACCCCGCATTCAAAGATCATAACAACAACGCGACATGCTATTGAGTAAGCATGACAAAGTCAAATCAGATTAACGTTTGTTCTTTTAGTTAAAAGCTGTAAACACCTCGGTTAAGAGCGTCTCGAATAGCAGAGATAATTTTATTGCTTCGAATTGTTGCCGCTGTGTATCCATCCACTTGTGTGCTGACGATATTTTCCGGGTTGTACAGGTCGCGCAAATGCGTTTCCAGATGTTTCCCGTTCAGGTGATCCAATGCTTCCTGATATTGCTGAATGACCAGCCGGTAGGGTTCTTCTGTGGCATGCAGATGATAATTGTCATCGCGTCGCAAATGACGGAATGATGTTTTCTGAACGATTCCGTCTTTCAGAACGATCTCCACATTGACCTGTATGCTGTCGCCATCAATGAAGACGCCACGGTAAACACCATCTTCATAATTATACTGGCGTTGTATCGCGGAATGTTTTGCGCATCCGCTTATCATCCATAAACTCGTAACGATCAGTGTGATTGCAATCAGATATTTCATTGTTGTCATCCCCCGGTAAATCCGTTCAATATTCAAAATGTTATTATAAACATTTCGGACTTGAAACTCAATTTGTCGAGTTTCGGGATATGCTCAGTTCAGCAATATTCTTGAAACGCTTTCAAAAATAGCCTTAAAATATGCCAAGCGAGAAGGATATCATGAAATTTTAAAACTTCTCGAAGAATACGGTATTTCCTGCAGATGATAATGTTTCAGAGAGAGGTAAAGACAGTGCATAACAAAAACCACAAGAGTCAAGAAAATCGTAATTCAACGTCAATATCGGGCAGTAAACCTGAAAAGTTTTGGCTTATACTATTAATCAGTTTTGGGTGCGTAGCGGCTATAATAGTGGGTGCTGCCTGCTATGTTTACTATTCGCCTGACGGTGCAGATGACATCATTTTTCGCTTATTGCTGGGCGAGGTTACAATTTTTTCTTCTGATTACTCGGAGCGAGAATTTCGCAGAATATCTGTTGGAATGCACACGGATGAAGTACTTTCCAGACTGGGTCAACCGTTGGTACACTGTTATCATTATGGCAAAAACCCGGAGGAAATAATTGGACGGTTTTTCTTAACAATCTGTTTTGATGATTACGACATGGTATCAGATGTTCGTCTTAAAAGTGGGCGTAAAAAAGATCAGTCTGTTTATTCTGAAAAATATTCTGAAGAAAATTATGAAACAGTTGAAGTTGGTATGAGCAAAAGCGATGTAGAATCCCTTTTGGGTAATCATTTAGGGGAAACACTTGTTTACAGTAAAAGAAAGATAGATTCGCATTATCGCTTCCGTACCATTCTAATTGATGATAGTAAGGTGTACAAGAAAATGGCTGGATTCTATGTGGATTAAAAAGATTCTCTGAATTTTACAATATCTCAATGTGATTTATAGGAGGAAAACGCAATCACAAAACACACCTTTATTCTGCTTTTCTTACAATTACGATGCGCTGGGTCAGACCGCTTCCATCACGCATTCCGGCGGTGTCACCGGGTATCGCTATGATGCGATGGGCAAACGTCTTGTGAAGACGGACTCAACAGGTGACCGCATGTATTTGTATTTGGGCGAGCTGTTTTTATCGGAGTTTGATCCTGCAACCGGTCAGTTTACCGACAGTGTTTTCATGAAGGGTCAGCTTTTGGCGCGAGTGATTGATGACGGTCTTGCGACGGAGGTTGTCTATGCGCATCTGAATCATCTGGGGTCACCTGTGGCATTTACCGACGAAACCGGCGTGGTTATCTGGCCGGAGCAAAACGGTTTCGGTGTGCAAATTCATTATTATGAGCCGTTCGGAGCGGATTTTGATGATATCGGGACGCCTCCCCTGTCCGACCAGGATATACGTTACACGGGCAAACTGTTTGAATCGGATACCGGCAAACATTACTTCAATGCGCGATATCTGAATGCGATTACTGACACGACCAATCCGGAACTCCCGCCCCGATTCCTGACCCCGGACATCATCATTGGTACTCCGGCAAACCCGCAAAGCTGGAACCGGTATGTGTCCATGGCGAATAATCCGGTGAATTACATTGATCCGGATGGAAAAAAAGTTAGACCATCATCGCTAAATGCGTTTGATCTTATAGTTAGATCGCTTCCCGTCGAAACACGGAGATATGTTCAGATTGGACCTGATGGTTTCATTGATCCAAACTTGATAAACAAATGTAAAAATCGCGATATTAATTTTCATTCATTAAGGCAACTGGTCAACAGCCCAGCTGTTGTAGAGGTTCATTGGCGTTCTAAAGCGGATGTGTCTGATTGGAACCGGACATTTACTGAGACCTATCAAATGACTCCGATGGATATGGGAATTACTCTTGTCGGTCGAGCATCAACAAATGAAGCGTCATTGTATTCGCCAGATAGTTCGATTCATGTGTACATAAATCCGAGATTCGTGGGCATAGATGCAACCGAGACTCTTGCACATGAGTTATATGGTCATGCTTGGACCTATATCATGGGATTAACACCGTGGAATCACATTGTTGAATGGGATTATCAAACCACTAAAACTGGAATCCGCGCAGAACGCAGATTTAGGGATACTGAACTTGAAAGGAGAATGAGAAAGGTTGAAAAAGCTGCAAGAAAAAACCATACTGAGTAATATGGCAATATGCTTAGTGTTTAGCTTCACATTAAACAAGGATTTGAATCTAAATCCTATTCGTATTAACACAATCGGTCATGAAGCAACCGATCAGTTTGTGAGTATTACTTATAAGCTGAACAACATCAGCAATGATTCCCTCATGATAATGCTGGATTATTTTGCTTTGAAAATAATTGATGATGTTAATCATGTCTTAAATGAACATAACTTAAGCAACGTAAACACAGTCGCAGTGATTTCAACTGAAAACTATAATAAAACGATTAATAATAGAATACCGTCTAATGTGGGTGATCGACTTAGATATGTTGATCAGTTTCCGAAATACAAAGCGCTTAATTCGGGCGAGTCTTTTAAGTTACAAGTAAATATTCCTGTTATTGAAATAGACGCAATAGAAAATCCTGTTTACTTTTTAAAACTTAAATATGGTGATTTGAAAAACCTCGATACAATTTCATCCGAACAACGTGTTCAGAGTGAATATGCGAAGTCCGAGTATGTTATAGAGATATCTGAATCACTGAGTGAGATTGAGAAGAAAGGGCTCGAGCAATCGACAGAAAATGACGGGGAGAGTTTCTTTTTGCGTAGTTATTTTGATAAGTGGATTCTGATTAAGTTTCTACCACATGTGGGCATAAAACAAGATGGATTAGGAACGAATGAGGAACACTAAGACGCCGTGAAGCCGTTGCTGGGCAAATTCAGATTAATTTTGATGATTTCGCAAAACTAAGCTGTGTTAATGTTAATCCTTTAACTTACGGACTGGGAACTTTATTTTTTCACGAGGCTTCACATGCTTTTTTGGATATGGTTGACCCTACAACTTTGGAACGAACCTTTTCTGATATATTCAGAAGGAATTATGCCCATAGATTTGTTAACAAA
>PWQI01000147.1 GCA_003556805.1 Trueperaceae bacterium
ACGACGAGGCGAACGCGGTCGCCAGGGCCCGCCTGGGCCGGCAGGTCCCGGACGGCGCCGCGCCACACGACGCGAACGCCCCATGCGGCGACCCAGAGGTCGAGGCGCATGCCGCCGCGTTGGTGCCTGAGACGGGTGATCTCGGCGTCGGGGCCGCTGGACCCAGCCTCGGCGTCGCCGTCGACCACGGTGACGAGTTCGTCGCGCAGCCACAACGGACCGCTGCCGGGGCGGGGCAGGCGCGTCCGCTCGGCGCCCTCGAACACGTTCGGGTGGCCGAGGAACCGTGCGACCCAGGCGTCGGCCGGCGCGTCGACGATCGCTGCGACGCTGCCTCGCTGCTTGACCACGCCGCCGTCGAGCAACACCAGATCGTCGGCGACGGTCCCGGCCTCGTCGAGGTCGTGCGTCACCAGCACGCTCGCGAGGTCCGCTTGGCGCAGCCGTTCGGCAAGGTCGTCCGCCAGGCGCTCGCGCAGCGCCCGGTCGAGGCTGGCGAGCGGTTCGTCGAGCAGGAGGACGTGCGGGCGGGGCGCGAGCGCGCGGGCGAGGGCGACGCGCTGCCGCTCGCCGCCCGACAACGCGTCGACGCGCCGCTCGCCGAGCGCGGCCAGGCCGAGGTCGTCGAGCAGCGCGTCGACACGCGCGACGATCTGCGCTCGCGACCAACCTGCCTCGACGAGTCCGAACGCCACGTTGGCGCGCACGTCGAGGTGTGGGAACAGCGCGTGGTCTTGGAACACCAGCCCCACGCCGCGACGGTGGGCGGGGAGCGCCGTGACGTCTCGGCCCGCCACACGGACGCGCCCGGCGTCGCGGGGTTCGAGCCCCGCGACCAGCCGGAGCAGGGTGCTCTTGCCGCTCCCGCTGGGGCCCAGGACGGCCGTCACGGTGCCGGCGGCGACGGTCATGCCGACGTCGTGTAACACCGTCATAGCACCGTAGCGTCGTGTCAGCGACTCGACCTGCAGTGCGGGCGGCGCGTCGGAGGCGTTCGCCTCGGTGTGTCGCATCAGGTCCAGTGTACCGGCGCTACGCGGTCGACCTCGGTGCGACACGCGGCGCGCAGCGACCTGCCGCGACCGGGCGGCTTGCTAGCCTGAGGGACGACCGGTCGGATCGGCCTCGCAGAGCGACCAGACCGAGCGAGAGGAGGGTGCCATGAGTCGAGCGTTCGTCAAGGAAGATGCCTCGGATGAACGCGTCGTCGTGCCCGCACGGGCGCCCCTTCCCGAGGATGCACCGAACCTCGTCACGGCGTCGGGGTTGCGTGCGCTGCACGCCGAGCGCGCGGACCTCGAGGCGGAGCGCCGCCGGATCGAGGCAGAGGGCGGCGCGAGCGACCGGGCGCGCGCCCTGCTCGTCGTCGACGAGCGTTCCGAGGCGCTCGAGGCGCGCATCGCGAGCGCGCGCCTGGCGCCGCCGCCCAGCGAGCCCGACGACGAGGTGGTCGTCGGCTCCGAGGTGCACGTCCGGCGCGACGACGGTCGGGCGCTGCGCGTGCGCATCGTCGGGGTCGACGAGTCGGATCCGGCGCACGGTCTGATCGCCTTCACCGCACCGGTTGCGGCGGCCCTGCTCGGCCTGCACGTGGGCGACACCGCCCAGGCGCTCGGCACCGAGCTGACCGTGACGGCCGTGCGCTTCCCCGAAGACGATGCAGCGCCGCAGGCGGCGCCGCCTGCTTAGAACTCGACCCCACCGCCCGAGCCGCGCCGTCGGCGCGCGAGCACCTCACCCAGCAGCACCACCAGCCCCGTCAATACGAGCAACAGGGCCGCGATCGCGAGCGCCTCCTCGAAGCGCGCCACGCCCGGTCGCCCGAGGCGCTCGAACAGGGCCACCGGGAGCGTCGCCGTCTCGGGGCGACGCAGGACCAGCGCGGCACCGAACTCGCCCAGCGACACCGCCGCCGCGAAGCCCGTCGCGGTGAGGAGCGCCGGCGCGAGCTGCGGCAGCTCGACGCGCCGCAGCGTCCGCCACGGCGACGCGCCGAGCGAGGCCGCCGCCTGCGCCTGACCGGCCTCCAGCGCGCGCCAGGCCGGCACCAGCGAGCGCACGACGAACGGCGAGGCGAGCAGCGCGTGCGCCAGCGGGAGCGCGAGGGGGGCCGCCGCCAGCGATGGGTAGGCGAGCAGCACACCGAGCCCCAGCGTCACCGCGGAGGTCGCGAGGGGGAGCAGGGTGAGGGCGTCGAGCCAGCGCATGCCGGCCCGGGCGATCCCGTACGCCGCCGCCGCCCCGAACGTCAGCGCGATCCCCGTCGCGGCCGCCGCCACCCACAGCGAGTTCACGAGTGCGGTGCGCAGGTCGGTGAGGCCGATCACCTCGCTCGGTCGCGCCAAGCGGACGAAGGCCGACAGGTCGGGCGCGCTCGCCCCGGCGGGCCACAGCGCCTGGAGCAGCAGGGCAGCGGGAGGCAGCAACGTGACGGCGGCTGCCAACGAGAGCGCGGCCAGCACGGCGAAGCGCCCGAGCGGCGTGCGCGCCGGCGGAGCCGGCGTTGCCGCACGCGGCAGCCGCGCCGCGAGGCGTTGCTGCGCCCGGGTGTAGAGCACGGTCGCCACCATCACCACGAGCAACTGGAGCGTCGCCAGCGCCGCCGCCTCGGTGACGTCGGCGCGCCGTGCCACGGCCCGGTAGATCTCGACCTCGAGCGTCGCGAACGCCGGCGACGGCGCCAGCACCAGGATCACCCCGAAGCTGGTGAAGCAGAAGAGGAACACCAGCGTGGCCGCGGACAGCGCCGCCGGTGCGGCGAGCGGCAACGTCACGCGCAACGTCCGGCGCCACGGCGGCGAGCCCAGGACGGCGGCGGCCTCGTGCAGGCGGGGCGCCAGCGCCTCCAGCGCCCCGCCCACCACGCGCACCACCACGCCGACGTTGTAGACGGCGTGCGCGATCAGCACGATAGCCAAACTGTCGCGCAGGTCCAGGCCGGAGAGCCCGCGCGGTCCGAACCACGCCAGCACGGCCAGGCCGGCGACGACGCTCGGCATCACGAACGGCACCGTGAACGCCGCGCGCCACCAGCGAGCGCCCGGCACGCGAGCCAGTCCGAACGCGAGCGCCGCTGGCAAGCCCAGTGCGAGCGCCAGCAGCGTCGACGCCGTGGCCTGCCACAGCGTCCAGCCGAGTCGCTCCCACACCCTCGGCTCGAGCAGGACCCGCCACCCCTGCGGGTCGGTCGCCTCGCTCAGCAAGGCCCACCACGGGACGCCGATGCCGAGCGCCAGCGCCACGAGGGCGCCGGCGCCGGCGAGGCGGGCCAGGGGAGAGGGCGGCATCACCCCCAGTGTAGGTCTGGCACGGCAGCGCGCCAGCGTGCGACCATGCGTGACGGTGCGACGTGCACCAGCGCGCGTGGTTCACGCTGCTTGGAGGCGGTGCTCGACATGACCGACGACTTCATCCCGTACCCGCTGCGGCTCACCTACGGCGTGCGGCGTTACGCCTTCGGCGCTCGAGCGATCGTCGAGCGGCTCGGCAAGACCGGTGTGCAGGACGGCGTCGTGGCCGAGACGTGGGAGGTCAGCGACCACCCGAGCGAGCCCGCCCTGGTCGTCAACGGTCCGTACCGGGGCCGACCGCTCGGTGGGCTCGTGCAGGCGCACCCCGACGCCCTCGTGCGCCTGGGCTGGCGCGGACCGCACCTGCCGCTGTTGGTGAAGCTCCTCGACGCGTCGCACGTGCTGCCTGTCCACGTGCATCCCGACGACGCCACCGCCGCGAGCCGCTACGGCGAGCCCAACGGCAAGGACGAGGCCTGGCACGTACTGTGGGCCGCCCCGGGGGCCAGTGCGCTCGTCGGCGTGCGTCCGGACGTCTCGCCCGCGTCGCTGCGCTCGGCGCTGCTCGCGTGCGCCTACGGCGACGTGATGCTCCGGCATCCCCTCGGTGCGGGCGACACGGTCGACGTTCCCGCTGGGGTGCTGCACACCTTCGGACCCGACACGCTGATCCTCGAGGTCCAGCAGACCAGCGACCTGGCCGAGAGCGC
>PWQI01000047.1 GCA_003556805.1 Trueperaceae bacterium
GAGGAGATCCCCTTCGTGGCGCGGGCGATGCGCTCGTGGGTCGATCGCAGCGGGCACGCGCGCCTCGTCGTCGTCGAGCGCGCAGGGCACCTCGTGAACCAAGAGGAGCCGGGCGCCTTCGTCGAGGCGGTGCTGGCGTTCCTCGACACCGTCGACGGCTGGCAGGGCGATCGGAAGCGCTGAACTTAGCGGCGGGCGCCCTCGCGTCGCCGCGGTCAGGCGCCGTCGGCGTTCGGAGTGCGTGGAGGCCTCGTCGAGGCGTCCTTGCCCGCGTACATCGCCGCGTCGGCGCGCCCGAGCGCCTGCTCCCAGGGCTCGCCGGGCTCGCGCACCGCGACGCCGACGGTCGCCTGGATCGGCCCACCGTCGCCGTCGACGAGCGACGCGAGCCCCGCGCGCACGCGCGCCGCGACCTGTCGAGCGGCATCGAAGTCGGCGGTCGGTGCGACGACCACGAACTCGTCGCCACCCCACCGCACCACCGGGTCGTCGGGCCGCACGCTGGCGCGCAAGGCGTGCGTGACGCGCACCAGGACGTCGTCGCCGAAAGCGTGGCCACGCTCGTCGTTGATGCGCTTGAAGTCGTCCAGGTCGACCACGAGGAGCGCCAACGCGCCGTCGAGCCGGGCCAGCTCCGCCTCGCCGGAGCGCCGGTTGAGGGCGCCCGTCAACGCGTCGGTGGCGGCCGCCGTCTCGGCCTTGAGGTGCGCCTGGGCTGTGCTCGTCAGGCTCCAGGCGAGTGTGTACAGCAGGCCGATCAGGATCGGGCTGCCCGCCAGGATCGGCAGGCCGCGCGCGAGGTGGATCTCCCCCGTCGCCACGGCCGTCAGCGCGGCGGCGGCGGCGACGAGGTAGGTGGCGAGCGACGCGACGGTTCCGCCGGCAGGGCCGAGGAACAGGAACGCGCCGGCGTAGCCGAGCGGCAGGAACCCGAGGATGTAGGGGTAGCCGATCTCGAAGCGCTGCGTGAGGGCGGACTCGAGCGTGCCACCGGCGATCACGGCCAGCGATCCAAGCAGCAGCGCGCGTTCGAGCGCCATCGAGGGGCGCCGGCGCCGCCATGCGACGATGCCCGCGGCGAGCGCGATCACCGCCAGGACGGGCGTACCGAAGGCCTCGACCGCGTCGGGGAAGCCGTCGCGCACCGACACCGCGAACAGCGTGGCAAGGAACGCCGCGATGACCGGCATGCCGAGGCGATGCAGCGTCAGGCGGGCGCGAGGCAGCACGGCGCTCGCCGCGATGGCGTCATCGGTTCGTCGCTGCGTCTCCACGGAGGTGAGCGTAGGACGCGAACGCTGACGGCATCGTCAAACGGGAGGTCTGCGGCCGCAGCGTCAGCCCGGCATCGCGCGCCTCAGCAGCTGCGCGTTGAGGGCCACGATGATCGTGCTCGCCGACATCAGCACGGCGCCGACGGCGGGCGAGAGCACCACGCCCCAGGGTGCCAGGACGCCGGCGGCGAGCGGGATGGCCACGACGTTGTAGCCCGCCGCCCACCAGAGGTTCTGCAGCATCTTCCGGTACGTCGCACGCGACAGGTCGATGATGCGCACCACGTCGCGGGGATCGGAGCGCACGAGGACCACGTGACCCGCCTCGACCGCGACGTCGGTGCCGGCGCCGATCGCGATGCCCACGTCGGCGCGGGCGAGGGCGGGCGCGTCGTTGACGCCGTCGCCCACCATGGCCACGACGCTGCCGTCCTCCTGCAGCGCCTCGATCCGCGCCGCCTTGTCCTCGGGCTGCACCTCGGCCATGACCATGTCGATGCCGAGCTCGTCGGCCACGGCATCGGCGACGCTCTGCGCGTCCCCGGTGAGCATCGCGACGCGCACGTTGCGGGCATGCAGCGCCTCGACGGCCTCGCGGCTCTCCTCGCGCACCTTGTCCGCCACCTCGATCACGGCCTCGACGCCGTCCCCGCGCACCAGGTAGACCACCGCACGGCCACGCGACCCTGCGTCGTCGGCTGCCTCGCGCAGTGCGTCGGAGGGCTCGACCCCGAGCGACTCGAGGAGCGACGGTCCGCCCACGTAGGCCGTCTCACCGTCGACGTCGGCTTGCACCCCACGCCCAGGCAGCGCCTTGAAGCCCTCGGCCGACGGGACCTCGAGCTCGCGCTCGTGCGCGCTCGCGACGATCCCGCGGGCGATGGGGTGCTCCGAGTCGGCCTCGACGGCGGCGGCGAGACGGATCGCGTCGTCCTCGTCGACGCCGTCGGCCACGCTGATGCCGACGACGCGGTGCGCCCCGAGGGTGAGCGTGCCGGTCTTGTCGAACACGACCACGTCGATGTCGCGTGCCGCCTCCAGCCCGCGGCGGTCACGCACCAGCAAGCCGTTGCGCGCACCCAGCGTGGTCGAGATCGCCACCACCAGCGGTACGGCGAGGCCGAGCGCGTGCGGGCAGGCGATCACGAGCACGGTGACGGTGCGCACGACCGCGAAGTCGATGTCGGCACCGATCAGGAGCCAGGTCACGAGCGTCACCGTCGCGGCCGCGAGGGCCACCACCGTGAGCAGTCGGGCTGCGCGGTCGGCGAGGTGCTGCACGCGGGAGCGCGACGACTGCGCGTCGGCGACCAGCCGCATGATGCCAGACAGTTTGGTGTCGTCGCCGCTGGCGCTGACCTCGACGCGGAGCGAGCCGTCGCCGTTGACCGTGCCGGCGACGACGGCGTCGCCCTCGCCGCGCTCGACCGGTCGCGACTCCCCCGTCACGGCCGCCTCGTCGAGCGTGCTGGTGCCGGAGCGGATGACGCCGTCGACCGGGACGCTCTCGCCTGGTCGCACGAGGACCAGGTCGCCCTCGCTGAGCTCACTCGTCGGTACGCGCTCCTCGCTTCCGTCGACGATGCGTGTGGCGGTGTCGGGCAGCAGCTTCGCGAGCTCACTGAGGGCGCCGCTCGCCTGGTCGATCGAGCGCATCTCGATCCAGTGACCGAGCAGCATGATCGTGACCAGCGTCGCCAGCTCCCACCACAGCGCCACGGCGTCGATGAGTCCGGCGTCGACGACGATCGAGAAGAGGAACGCGACGCTGATCGCCAGGCTGATCAGGGTCATCATCCCGGGCAGCCGGTTGCGCAGTTCGGACCATGCGCCGCGGAGGAAGACCAGACCGCCGTAGAAGAAGACCGCCGTTCCGAGTACGGCGGGGATCCAGGCCGAGCCGGGGAAGACCGGCGCGCGGTAGCCGAGCAACATCTCGATGTGCGGTGACCACACGACGACCGGGATCGTCAGCGCCAGTGAGAGCCAGAAGCGTGAGCGGAACGCCTCGACGGAGTGGCCCTCGTGGGCGTCGTGACCGTGCTCGTGGTGGTCGCCGTGGTCGTCGCGGTCGTTGCCGTGATGATGCTCGTGCTGGTGATCGGTCTTCGGCATGGTGCGCCTCCCTCGGCACGGACTCGGTGGCCGGCTCGGCCCGACCATTCGCGGCATCCTACCCCAGGGGGGGTGGGATGTGGCCCCGTCGGCCCACGCCCGGCAGCGGTGCCCGGGTCAGCCTGGCTCGGCGGCGCGCATGATGGCCTCCCACGTCGCTCCCCCGTCGACGCTTCGCAGGAGGTCGCCGTTCGTCGCCGCCACGAACACCCGCCGTCCGTCGCTCGGGTCGCTCACGATCGCGATCACGGCGACGCCGGCGTCCAATCCGAGCGGCACGCGCTGCCACGTCGCGCCTGCGTCCACGCTCCGCACCAACCCCGCGTCGGGCTCCGCGACGTACGCCCAGATCGCGTCGCTCGCCGCGTGGATCGCCGTGACCGCCGAGCCCGTGAAGGCGAGCGGCCGCCACACGCCATCCCCGCCGGTCCGCCATACGCCGTCTCCGGTCGACGCCAATACGCCTGCATCCGAAGCGGGGTCGGCGGCGAGCGCGAACACCATGCCCACCGTGGCCAGGGCGCCGTCGTCACCGCTCTCCCAGGTGGCGCCGCCGTCGAGCGAGCGGATCACCGCCGGGCGCATCACGTCCCAGCCCCA
>PWQI01000125.1 GCA_003556805.1 Trueperaceae bacterium
AGCAGCGTGCCGAGCACGGCGACCGCGACGTTGAACAGCGTGTGCGCGTTGGCGATCTGCCGGGCCTCGTCGCCACCGAGCGCGGCGATGACGCCTGCTGCGGGCACCACGGCCAGCGTGAGTGCCACCGCACCGACGGCCTTGGCGAGCGTGTGGGCGAGCGCCACGCGCCGCGCCGCGACGTCGAGGCTGCGCGCGGCCAGCAGCGCCAGAAGCGTGCCGCCGACGTTGCCACCGAGGACGAGCGCCAGGGCCGTCGTGAGCGAGACGGCGCCGCCGGCGAAGAGGCCGAGCGCGATCGCGGCGACGCCGTTCGTGCTCGACAGCGCCGCGCCGAGCAGCGCACCGACCAGGGCCACGGCGAGCGGCTGGCGCTCCGCGCCGTCGATCACGAGCCCGAACAAGTCGCTCGACTGCAGACCCGCCACCGAGCCGACGGTGAGATCGAGGCCGAGGAACAGCAGGCCGACGCCGAGCAGGAGGCCCCCGACGTGCCGCGAGGGCCGCCACAGCGCCACGACGAAACCGACACCGATCAGCGGCAGGGCCGCCTCGGTGACCTTGAACGCCGCGAGCTGGATCGCCAGGGTGGCGCCGACCTTGGCGCCGAGCGACAGCGCGATCCCCTCGCGCAGCCGCACGAGGCCACTCGCCACGAGACCGAGCGCGGTGACGGCCGTGGCGGTGCCGCTCTGGGTGGCGGCCGAGACGGCGGTGCCGGTGGTGAGCGCGCGCCAGGGCGAGCGCGTCGCGCCAGCCATGGCCCGGCGCATGCGGGTGCCCGAGAGGGCCTGCAGCGACGCGGCGATGCGTTCGATGCCCAGCAGGAAGAGCGCCAGGCCGCCGAGCGTGCTCAACATCGTGCCGCGCCCCCCTCCCTCATGACGTCATCCTGACATTCGGCGCCTGCGCGAGGCGCGTGGCCGAGGCCCGTGGGCCACGCTCACGTCTCGGTGAAGACACCGGCCGCGTCGGGCACCGGTCGGTCCAGTGGTCGCTCGACGTGCAGGCGCGGCCCGGCCGACGCGAAGCACTCACGCCACGGCTCCGGGAGCGGGCCGTCGACGACGACGTCGTCGACCTCGCCGAGGCGTGCCACGCGCGCCGGGTTGGCGCGCCCGAGCTTGCTGCCATCGACGAGCAGGACGGTGCGTTGCGTCACGGCGCGGAAGCTGCGCACGATCGCGGCCTCGGCGTGATCGCGGCGCGCGAAGCCGGCCTCGGTCACGCCCGAGCAACTGAAGAAGAACAGGTCGAGGTTGTACGACCTGATGATCGCGTCCGCACCGACACCGACGAGCTCGTAGGAGTTCGCCTTCAGCGCGCCCCCCGTGAGGATCACCTTCGTCGGCCTACTGCCGTAAAGCTCCGTGGCCACGTTCACCGCGTTGGTCACGACGTTGATCGGTCGCCCGCGCAGCATGCGCGCGAGGATCGTGCAGGTGGTGCCGCCCGAGAGTCCGACGACCATGTTGGGCTCGACCATCGCCGCGGCGGCCAGCGCAACGGCGTGTTTGGCCCGCGCACCGTTGGCGGCGCGGCGCACGAAGCTCTCGGGATACCGGACCGCGACGTGCGCCCGGGCGCCGCCCCAGGTTCGGTCGACCATGCCCTGCCGCTCGAGCGCGGCGAGGTCACGCCGGACCGTGGCCTCCGAGGCGCCGCTGGCGTCGGCCAGCTCGGCCACGCTGCACTGGCCGCGGGTGTGGATGGTCGCCATCACGGTTGCGCGCCGCACGCGGATGCCACGGACGGCGCCGCCGCTGGGCGATCCCGTCTCGCACGGCACGCCGGCGTCAGACATCGCGTCCGCGCGCGACGTCCTCGCCGCGCGGGGCGGTGCGCCGCTCGTCGCCGGGCGGGGCGTCGGGCCGCTCGTCGCCTGGGGCGGCTGGGTGGCGCGGCATGTCGCGATGACGCGTGTCGACGAAGGGGTGCCCGGCGCGGATCGCGTCGCCTATCGCCTCGGTCAACGCGACGGAGCGGTGCTGGCCACCCGTGCAACCGATCGCGATCGTCAGGCGCGGACGGCCGGTCGCCGCGAAGCCGGGCAGCCAGCGCATGATGAAGCGCGCCACGTCGTCGACGAACGCCGCCGCCTCGGGACGCTCGAGCACGTAGTCGCGAACCGGCGAGTCGAGCCCCGTCAGCGGTCGCAGCTCGGCCTCGTAGTACGGGTTGGGGAGGAAGCGCACGTCGAACATGAGGTCGGCGTCGAGCGGCACGCCGTGCTTGAAGCCGAAGCTGACGACATCGACCTCGAGCCCCTCCTCGAGGCTGCGACCGGTGACGATCCGGGCGAGGCGCACCTTGAGGTCGTGGCCGGTCATGCCGGTCGTGTCGAGCACGAGATCGGCACGATCGCGCAGGCCGGCGAGGATGCGCCGCTCGGCCGCGATGTGCTCGAAGAGGCTGCGCCCCTCGTCGACCGGGTGGCGCCTGCGCGTCTCGGAGAAGCGCCGCACCAGGATGTCGTCGCTGCAGTCCAGGAAGAGGATCCGGTGGGGGACGGCGTCGGCTTGCAGCGTGTCGAGCGCATCGAAGAGGTCGGCGAACAGATCACCGCCGCGCACGTCCATCGCCACCGCGACGCGTCGGCCGCTGTCGGCGGCGAGGTGCTGCAGCCGCGGGACCTGCGGCAGGAAACTCGGCGGGAGGTTGTCGATGCAGAAGAAGTCGAGGTCTTCGAGCGCCTTCATCGCCAGCGTCTTGCCGGCGCCCGACATGCCGGTCACGACCAGGAGATGCGGGAGGCCGGTCACGCCGTCACGCCCGTCGCGCTGCCGTTCGATGCCGGTGCGTGTTCACGCATGCCAACGCCTCCTCTGCCGACGACGCGTGGCGTCGCCGATCGTCGCCGCGTGCGTCCTGATGCTCGTGGAACGATTGTAGGGCTCGCACGCGCTCCGAGGCAACGCTGTCGCGCACGAATCGCTGCGAGTTGCGCACGCGCCCGACTCGCTCGCGGATGCAGATCTGGAACGGGCGCTCGATCCCAATCGGTTCGCGCGGCCGTGGTGACGGTGCCACCTTCCGTCTCGCCAGACATGGGCGGCGGTAGAATCGATTGGTATGTCGGTCGATGCCAACCGCACCCGGATCGAGCGTGCCCGCGACGACGTCGGTCGCGCCGGCGGTGGACTGATGCGGCGGCTCGCGCGCACGTGGGATCATTGGCTGTACTGGCTCTACGAGCGCCGTTTGCTGGCCCAGGTGACCGCAGGCGGCAAGCTGCCGCGCCACGTCGGCGTCATCATGGACGGCAACCGCCGCTTCGCGCGGGCGTTCGGGATGGACGCCGCCAGCGGCCACGACCACGGCGCCGGCAAGGCGCGCGACGTGCTCGAGTGGGCCCTCGAACTCGGCATCACGCACATGACGCTGTGGGGTTTCTCGAGCGACAATCGCGGCCGGCCGCCCGAGGAGGTGGCCCACCTGCACTCGCTCTTCACGAAGCAGGCGCGCGAGTTCCTGACCGACGAGCGGCTGATCGCGCACCGAGTCCAGGTGCGGGTGATCGGCGACATCGACGACTTCCCCGAGCCGACCAAGCAGGCGCTGCGCGAGCTCGAGGCCAGCACGGCCCACTTCGATCGACTGCACCTGCACGTCGCACTGGGCTACGGCGGCCGGGAAGAGATCGTGGCGGCCGTCAAGCGGCTGCTGCACGAGCACGCCGACGCTGGCGACGACCTGCGCGCTGCGGCCGACAACCTATCGATCGACGAGATCCAGCGCCACCTCTACACGGCCGGCACGCCCGATCCCGACTTCGTGATCCGCACCTCGGGCGAGGTGCGCCTCTCCGGGTTCCTGTTGTGGCAGACGGCGTACAGCGAGTTCTACTTCTGCGACGCCTTCTGGCCCGAGTTCCGCAAGATCGACTTCCTGCGCGCCATCCGCAGCTTCCAGCAGCGCGAGCGCCGCTTCGGGCGCTGAGCACGTCCAACCCCGTCTGGGGCGCCCAGCTGCCA
>PWQI01000092.1 GCA_003556805.1 Trueperaceae bacterium
ACCTCCTGGCGGGACCCGCCGCTGCTCGTGGCGCACTCGGCAGGCCGGTGAGCGGCCTGTTGCGATGCGCACGAGGATCAACACGAATGCTACGACGACCACTGCGGCGAGCAAGGCGCTGCACAGGAGCCCCACGGTCGTCGCGGCCCGGCCGGGTACCGCTGGCTGCCACGACCGAGGCAGTGACCGAGCCGACTTCGTATTGGAGCGTACGAACTACGTCCTGGACGTGGTTGATTGCATGGCCTACTACGGTGCGTGCAAGACCGGTGGGCTCACCGTACGGACAACGCGCGAACGCTGACGGGAGGCGCACGGTAGCCGGCACCGAAGGCGAGCAGGGTCACGGTCGGGCGGATCAGCAACGGTCATGGAGGTGACCCATGGAACTTCCCGTACTGACGCCAGGTCAGTTCGATCTGGTCTCCAACGGCTTCTCACTCGCCATCGCGGCGATGGGAGCAGGCTTCATCTACTTCGTGCTCGTCCGCGGACAGGTCGCGCCCGCGTACCGGATGGCGCTGACGGTGTCGGCGCTGGTGGTCGCGATCGCCTTCTACCACTACATCCGCATCTTCGAGAGTTGGGCCGCCGCCTACGTCCTCGAGGGCGGCATGTACGTCGCGTCGGGCAAGCCCTTCAACGACGCATACCGCTACGTGGACTGGCTGCTCACGGTGCCCCTGCTCCTCACGGAGGCGGTGTTGGTGCTGCGACTGAAGAAGGGGTCGGGTGGCATGATCGCGCGCCTCTCGATCGCTGCCGTCCTCATGATCGTGACCGGTTACCCGGGCGAGGTGGCGACTGACACCGCCACGCGCGTGATCTGGGGCACCATCAGCACGATCCCGTTCCTGTACATCCTGTACGTGCTGTGGGTCGAACTCGGCCGCTCGCTGCCGGCGCAGCCCGAGAAGGTGCGCGTGTTGGTTCGCAACCTGCGACTGCTGCTCCTGGCCACGTGGGGTGTGTACCCGATCGCCTACCTCGCACCCGTGTTCGGGTTCGACGGCGCCGGTGCGGCGGTCGCGCTGCAGACCGGCTACACGATCGCCGACGTCTTGGCGAAGCCGTTCTTCGGTGCGATGATCGTCTGGATCGCGTTCGAGAAGACCCGCGCGGACGGTTGGCAACCGGCGGACGCCCGAGGCTCGGCGGCCGGTGCCGCGGCCGACTGACGGTCTGGACCGCCCGGGCCATGTGATGGCCGCACTCGACCTTTGAACGACGGCGGGTCCCGCGCGATGCAGCGCAGGACCCGCCTCCTCTGCTACGGCAGCGCATCGTCAGAACACGAACGTCGCCGCCGCGATGCCCATTAGCGTCGCGTACAACACGGCCTCGATCTGCGTCGGCCAGAAGGCGCGCCGGATGATCTCGCCGCGCATGTACACGATTCCTTCGATCGTGTTCGAGAACGGCGTCGCGGCGGCGAGGTCGGTGTACACGTACATGAGACCGAACATCACGAGGAACTGCGTCGCCGTCCCGAGGTCTCCGAGCGCTCCGAGCAACGGGTAGAGCACGAGCGACATGAGTGTGGCTCGCGCGATCTGGGTCGGCAGCAGGAGCAGGCCGTTGCGGCGTCGCTCGGCCTCGTCGGTCATGTCGCGGAGGAAGGCGCCGTACAACGATCCCTCGCCGGCGTGCCAGCCCTTGTACACGAGCGGGTACGTGACCGCACCTGCGGCGATGTACGCCGCGACGTGCGCGACGATGAACAGGGCGGTGAATACCAGGTACTCCATGCGGACGGCTCCCTTCCCTGGCTGCCGCGTGCACGGAGCACGGCGGTCGCGACGAACGGACTCGGCTCCAGCATCGCGGCAGCGCCACGAAGCGCCCTAGAGACGTCCGTACCGGGCGGCAGCGGGTGGCGCCCGAGGCCCGGCGTTGCGTACGCTGACGAACCATGGGCACGAGTACCCCCTCCACCACCCCGCACGTCCACACGATCGCGGTCGCGCACGGCGACGGCATCGGCCCCGAGATCATGCGCGCCACGCTGCGCGTGCTCGAGGCGGCCGGAGCGCCGCTGCGCTTCGATACCGTCGAGATCGGCGAGCGCGCCTACCTCGAGGGCCACACCTCGGGGATCCCGAACGAGGCCTGGGACCGCATCCGCGAGCACCGCGTGCTCCTGAAGGCGCCGATCACCACGCCACAGGGCGGCGGCTACAAGAGCCTCAACGTCACGCTCCGCAAGTCGCTCAACCTGTTCGCCAACGTGCGGCAGGCGCGAGCATTCGCGCCCTTCGTGTCGTCGCCGCACCCCGCGATGGACGTGGTGATCGTGCGCGAGAACGAGGAGGACCTCTACGCCGGCATCGAGCACCAGCAGACGCGTGAGGTGACGCAGGTCCTGAAGCTGATCTCGCGACCCGGCAGCGAGCGCATCGTGCGCTACGCCTTCGAGTACGCGCGCGCCTACGGCCGTAAGCGCGTGACGTGCATGAGCAAGCCGAACATCATGAAGCTGACCGATGGGCTGTTCCAGCGCGTCTTCGAGGAGATCGCGGCCGAGTACCCCGACGTCCACGCGGACCACATGATCGTCGACATCGGTGCCGCCAGGCTCGCGAGCGAGCCCCTCGCGTTCGACGTGATCGTGACGCTGAACCTGTACGGCGACATCCTGTCGGACATCACGGCCCAACTCGCGGGTTCGGTCGGCCTGGCCGGTTCCGCCAACGTCGGCAGCCGGGCGGCGATGTTCGAGGCGATCCACGGCAGTGCCCCGGACATCGCGGGCCAAGGCATCGCCAACCCGTCGGGCCTCCTGATGGCGGCGGTGCAGATGCTGGTGCATCTCGGCGAGGGCGCGGTGGCCGAACGGATCGAGAACGCCTGGCTCGTGACGCTCGAGGACGGCGTCCACACCGGTGACGTGTACCGTCACGGCGTCAGCCGCGAGCGCGTGGGCACCGACGCTTTCGCCGACGCCGTGATCGAGCGCCTGGGTCGCGTGCCGGAACAGCTGCACAAGGCGCATTACGGCGCCGACGCGATCCGGGTCGAGGCGAGCGCGACGCCGGCGAGCCGCAAGGCGCTCGTCGGCGTCGACGTGTTCCTCGACTGGTCGGCCGAGGGGCGCGTCCCGGACGCGCTCGGCGCGCGCCTCGAACGGGCCGCCGGACCGGCTGGTTGGCGCCTCGAGATGGTGACCAACCGCGGCGTGAAGGTCTACCCGGGCGGTATGTCCGAGACGTTCTGTACCGACCACTGGCGTTGCCGCCTCACACCCGACGGGGGTGGCGAGACGACGTTCGACGATGTGCTGACGCTCTTGGCCGCCATCCACGGTGCGGACCTCGAGGTGATCAAGACCGAGCACCTGTACACGTTCGACGGCGCACCGGGGTTCTCGCTGGGTCAGGGGCAGTAGGGCGCCCGGCCGCAGGCCGACGCGGCAGCGACTACCAGGGGCGGTGCTCGATGACCTCCCGAGGGCTCACGTCGCGGCCACGCGCGGCGCCGACCTCGTCGGGCGTGTAGAACTCCGCGTCGGGGGGGAGGGCCTCGTCGTTGCCCCAGGCGACGAGCATGAGGTTCAGCAGCGCGGTCATCTGGTCGTCGTCGAAGCTGCCGCCGTACGGTCGGTGACGCAGCATCTCGACCGCGCCGAAGATCTCCGCCTCGCCCTGGGCTCCGTACAGCATCAGGTCGATCAGGTAGTCGCGGCCGCCATCCGCCACGAACAGCTCGCTCACGTACGGGACCTCGGCGTGGCAGCTGTAGCAGTGCGCGTCCCACAGCCCCATGCCGGTGTCGAACCAGGCATGGGTGTCGGCCTCACCCGTCGCCGTCGCTGGCGTCGGCTCGGGGCCGATCGCCACGACGTAGTCCGCCGCACGGAACAACCCCGCGCCGAGCGCGACCACCAGCACGAACGTGCCCATCAGCAGCTCGGGGCGACGTCGCAAGAAGCGTTGCATGCCGTGCCTCCCTACACCAGTTCGAAGCGCTCGGCCGAGACCAGGCGCTCGGGCACGCCGCAGTTCATCAGGGCCCGCTCGACGGCGTCGATCATCGGGTTCGGCCCGCAGATGAACACGTGTCGTTCGAAGCGCTCACGTGGCAGCACGCGTTGGAGCATCTCCTGGTTCACGAACCCCACCTCGCCCGTCCAGTCGTCGGGTGGCCGCTCGAGAGCGATCACCACGTCCAGCGCCATCCGCTGCCGTAACTCGTCGAGCTCCTCCCGGAACGCCACGTCGTCCCAGCGCTTCTCGCCGTAGATAAGGAGCACCGGGCGCGGGTCGCCGCGGTCGGCCATCGTGCGCAGCACGCTCATGAACGGCGCGATCCCGATACCGCCCGCGATCAGCACGAACCCGGCCGCGCCGCTCAGGTCCGGCGAGAACGATCCGTGTGGACCGTCCACGAAGGCGGCCGTGCCCGGCGGCACGCGTCCGATGCCGCTGGTGAAGTCGCCGAGCTCCTTGATCGCGAACTCGAGCCGATCGGGACGCTCGGCGCTCGACGCCAGCGAGAAGGGGTGCTCGTGCAGCGTGTACGGCGACCGCAGCTTCAGGTAGCCGTACTGGCCTGGCACGAAGCGCAGGCCCGGGTGGTCGACGGCCGCCAGCGACAGCGACCACACCGTGCCGCGTTCCGGGCGCACCTCCGCCACGCGATATGGGGAGCGGCTCACGAACCTGGGCTTCACGAACCGGAGGTACAGGAACAGCCCCACCATGACGACGCTGATCGCGATCAGCAACGCCTCCTTCCAGGCGGCGTCGGTGTAGCGTCCGGCCAGGTGGACGTGCACGTGCGCCGACACGACCGCGCCGACCCCGAGGACCGCGTGCGTCACGCGCCACGTCTCGTAGCCGATGCGAAGCTGCTGGCGGAAGATCGACAGCAGCGTGAGCAGGACGATGGCGTAGATCGCCCAGTTGCCGGTGCGGATCGCCCAGCTTCCGCCGATCGGGTCGAGCCAGCTGAGGTAGGCGCGATCGTGGAGCACCAGCATGACCGGGTGGGCGACCACGAACGCGAGGGCCAGCATGGCGATGTGTCGGTGGTAGCGCAACAGCGCGTCGATACCGAAGGGGGCGCTGAGCAGCGCGAAGCGACCGATCAGCGCGAACTGGGCGGCCATCATCACGAGCCCCACGAACCCGAGGGCGATCGAAGCCTCGACCAGGAAGGGCCGTCCCGGCGGCGCCGGGCGCAACGCCATCAAGAGCAGGGGTGAGGTGACCAACAGGACGTAGGCGAGGACCCACAGGACGCCGGCGGCGTGTCGATGCATCGGCACCTCCCGCGTGCAGGACGCGGTCGCGGCAGCCCGCGACGTGCCACCATCGTACGCGGCGCCCCGGAGGCCCTCTAGGGTCGCGTGCCCCTTGGCCTACGGGCGCCCGCAGACGCCCCGTCGTAGCCCCGACGTTCTACGCGGTCTTCACGGCGGCGCACGTCGTGTCGAGGTCGTGGGGGTGACGTGCGCGTGCGCGATCCCGAGGAACGCAGTCGTGCTCGGCGTCGGTGTGGCCCCGAGCGAACCTAGACCGTCTTGTTCCGGCCCGTGATGAAGTTCACCAGGAAGAGCACGACGGCGACCACGAGCACGATGTAGATGAGGTTGCCGAGGAAGCCGGTGACGAGGCCCAAGAGCCACAGGACGATCAGGCCGATCGCGATGTACATGAGCATGATGATCTCCTTCGTAACGTGGTCGCGCGAGGCGTGGCGCCGTTGCAGGTCGCACCCGCTTGCCGGCTGTGGCTCGCGCCGCGGACGGGCGCGCTCTGTCTCGCCCAGCGCAGACGCTAGGCCGCCCGGCGACCCGTGATGACCTGCACGAGGAAGAGCACGATGGCGATCACCAGCAGGGCGTAGATGAAGCCACCCAGGGTCGTGCCGGTGACGAGTCCCAGTAGCCAGAGGACGAGCAGGACGATCGCAATGGTCATGAGCATGGTGTTCCCCTCTCGGAGAGGGACCGGGATCGTGACGTGCCGGTATCACGGAGACGCCGATGTCAGCGCCTCACCGCATGATGCACGCTGCCCGGCACTCGTGCCGGTGCATCCGTACCCCGGGCCGCTGCGCGATGCAAAGGTTTCGTCGTGGACGGGATCGCGCACCAGGCGCAGGCGTACGGGGGCGCGGGCGAGACCGGCGTATGCTCGTTCGTAACGACCCGACGCAGTCGACCGGCCCTGGTCGGTGACGATCGGACTCGTCCTCGCTCGACGTTCGCCTGGAAGGCCCCCATGCCCCAACTTGGAACGTTCGCCCGCCGCTCCAGCGCGCGAGCGTCACCGTGGGACGATCCGGCGCCCGTTCGCCACGAGTTGTTCGGCGCCGAGCGCCTCGAGCAGCACGCGGAGAGCCTCGCGACCGCGCAGGCCGTGACACCGCGACCCGCCAGGGTGCCGACCTTGCGTTCACGCCTCGAGGACGATGCGGTCGCGTTGCGCGCCGCGTACACGTCGAACGCTGCAGGCGCCGCTGCAGGCGGCGTGGTGCCGGCCGACGAGTGGTTGCTCGACAACGACCACGTGATCGTCGCGCAGATCGACGAGGTGCGCGCGGACCTGCCCGCCGGGTACTACCGCCAGCTGCCGAAGCTTGCCGGCGGTCCGCTCGCCGGGTACCCGCGTGTGCTCGGCCTGGTGTGGGCCTACGTCGCGCACACCGACAGCCGTCTCGACGTCGACCACCTCCGGCGCTTCGTCGCCGCCTACCAGCGCGTGCAGCCACTCACGATCGGTGAGCTGTGGGCGATCGCGATCACGTTGCGGTTCGTGTTGATCGAGAACGTGCGCCGCGTCGCGGACCAGATCGACGTCGACCGTTCCGCGTCGTCCGCGGCGGATCTGCTCGCCGAGCGCATCCGGACGCACGGTGGGCGCCGAGCCTGGCGGGCGTCCGACCTCACGCCGGGCGGCGATGAGGCCTGGACGTCTGCCTTCGCGACGCAGCTCGCGACGCGTTTGCGCGACCAGGATCCGTTGACGACCCCGGCCCTCGGGTGGCTCGAGGACGCGCTGCAGGAGCGCGGCACGTCGATCGCCGCCGTGGTCGAGGCGACACAGCAGCGGCTGGGGGCCGCGAACGTGACCGTTCGCAACGCCGTCACCAGCATGCGGCGCATCACCGACATCGACTGGGCCGACCTGTTCGAGAGCGTGAGCCTCGTCGACGCCCGCCTGCGCGAGGGCAGCGCGTTCGACGCGATGGACTTCACCACGCGCGACCGCTACCGCAGCGCGGTCGAAACGCTCGCACGCGCCTCGGGCGCGTCGGAGCTCGACGTCGTCGCGCGCGCCCTCGACGCCGCGCACGATGCTGCGGCCGAGGCGCCGGACGCGGTCGAGTCGGCCCGCGTCGGTGACCCCGGCTACCACCTGATCGGCGCGGGACGGCGCGCGTTCGAGCGCCGCCTGCAGGCGCCTCCGACGCTGCGAACGCGCGTCTCGCGCCTCGTCCAGCGCGGCGGTCTCGGCGGCTACGTCGGGACGATCGTCGCTGTGACGGCGCTGCTCGTCGCGCTCTTCGCCGTAGCCGCCACGGCGGCCGGGCTCGCCGCGGTGTGGTGCGCCGTACTGGCGGTGCTGCTGGTCGTGCCGTTGAGCGAGACGGCGACGGCGCTGGTGCACCGCGCCCTCAACGCTCTCGTCCCCAGCCACACCCTCCCTGGCCTCGGCCTCGCGTCCGGCGTGCCGAGCGCGCTGCGGACGCTGGTCGTGGTGCCGACCGTGTTCACGAGCGAGCGCGACGTCGCGGCGAGCGTCGAACGACTCGAGGTGCACCACCTCTCCGGCGCGCCGGGCGACCTGACGTTCGCGCTCTTGTCCGACGTCGCAGACGCCGACACCGAGGTGACCGAGGGCGACGCGGAGTTGATCGAAGCCGCCCAGGAGGGGATCGACCGACTGAACGCCCAGCATGGGCCCGCCCCGTCCGGGCCGCGCTTCCTGCTCCTGCACCGGCGCCGTGTGCACGTGCCCGGTGAGGGCGTGTGGATGGGGTGGGAGCGCAAGCGCGGCAAGCTGCACGAGCTCTGCCGGCTGTTGCGGGGGGCGGACGACACGACGTTCATGCGCATCGACGGTCGCGAACCGTTCGTGCCGGACGGCGTCCGCTACGTGATCACGCTCGACGCCGACACGCAGCTCCCGCGCGAGAGCGCCGTGCAGCTGATCGGCAAGATGGCCCATCCGCTCAACCGGCCGCGCTTCGATCCCACCCTCGGGAGGGTGGTCGAAGGCCACGGCGTGCTCCAGCCGCGGCTCTCGGCGACGCTGCCCATGCCGGGCGAGGGCTCGCCGTACCAGCGCGTGTTCGGCGTCGCCGGCGGCATCGACCCCTACGCGTCCGCCGCCTCGGACGTGTATCAGGACCTGTTCGGCGAGGGGTCGTACACCGGCAAGGGCATCTTCGACGTCGACGCCTTCGAGGCGTCGCTCGCGGGTCGCGTACCGGAGCGGACGCTCCTGAGCCACGACCTGTTCGAGGGGGTCTTCGCCCGGGCCGGCCTGGCCTCTGACGTCGAGCTCATCGAGACGTCGCCAGCGCGCTACGACGTCGCGGTGAAGCGCCAGCAGCGCTGGGTCCGCGGCGACTGGCAGTTGCTCCCCTGGGTCATGGGTCACCTGCGGGGAGCGTCGGCGACCCCGCCACTCGGCCGCTGGAAGATGGCCGACAACCTGCGGCGGTCGCTGGTGGCGCCGTCGGCGTGGACGGCCATCGTCGTCTCGTGGTTCCTGCCCTGGCCGGCGAGCGGCGTCGGGGTCGCGGCGGTCGTCCTCGGCGCCCTCGTCCCGACGTTCATCGGCGTGCTGGACGCGGTCATGCCGCGCCACGCCGGCGTGCGGGCTCGCAACCACATGGCGACGCTCGCCGGTGCCGCGATGCGCGCAGCGACGCAGACCCTGCTCGGCCTGGTCTTCTTGGCCGATACGGCGCGCTGGACGCTCGATGCGATCGTCCGGACGAGCGCCCGCGTGCTCGTGACCAGGCGCCGGCTGCTCGAGTGGGTCACCGCCGCCCGGGCCGAGACCCAGCCCGTTCCGGGGATCGCCGGCTCGTATCGACGCATGGCGGTCGGCGTCGGCGTGAGCGGTGTGCTCGCCGTCGGCGCGCTCGTGGTGCGACCAGAGGCATGGCCCATCGTCACGCCCTTCGCGCTGGCATGGATCCTCGCGCCCGCCGTCGCGACGTGGGTCAGCCGCTCGCGCGGCGCGGTCCGCGTGGCGGCGCCGACGCCGGCCGACGCCGACGCGTTACGCCTCGTCGCGCGACGCACCTGGCGCTACTTCGAGACGTTCGTCACGGCGAACGAGCGCCACCTGCCGCCGGACAACGTTCAAGACGACCCGAAGACCGTGATCGCGCAGCGCACGTCGCCGACGAACATCGGCCTCTACCTGCTCGCGGCCGTGAGCGCGCGCGACCTCGGTTGGTCGGGCAGCGTCGAGACCGTCGAGCGGCTCGAGGCGACGCTCGCATCGGTGCAGCGGCTCGAGCGCTTCCGCGGCCACCTCTACAACTGGTACCGCACCGTCGACGCTCAGGTGCTGCATCCCCAGTACGTCTCGACCGTCGACAGCGGCAACCTGGCCGGTCATCTGATCGCGCTCGCGAACGCCTGCGAGACCTGGCACGAAGCGCCGCTGCCCGATCCGAGCCGCGGCGCCCTCGACGCCCTGGCACTCGTGCGCGAGACGCTCGCGGCGCACCCCGGGGACGGCACGGTCGAGGCGCTCGAGCTCGGTGCCGCGCTCGACGCGGTCGCGCCGATGCTGCGCGGTCCGCTGCCGCGTGCGGACGCCGACGCCGCGCTCGAGGCCCGCCTGGACGAGGCGGTGCGCCTCGTCGAGCGCGTCGCCGCCGCACACCCCTCGTCGCCCGCCTCGAACGAGTTGCGCGGCTGGTTCGCTGCGCTGCGGCGCACGTTGCGCGAGACCGCCCGTGACGCCGGCCTCGACGACGCGGCCCGTGGCGCGCTCGACGAGCGGCTGCGGTCACTCGCGACGGCGGCTCGAGGGTTGGCGTACGGCATGGACTTCGGTTTCCTGGTCGACGAGGAGCGCTCGCTGCTGTCGATCGGGTACGACGTCTCGGAGCATCGACTCGACGAGAGCTGCTACGACCTGCTCGCCTCCGAGGCGCGCCTCGCGAGCCTGTTCGCGATCGCGAAGGGCGACGTCGCGACGCGCCACTGGTTCCGGCTCGGCCGGACGGCACGGCCGGTGGGGACCGGCTCGGTGCTGTGGTCTTGGACGGGGTCGATGTTCGAGTACCTGATGCCGGCGCTCGTGATGCACGCGCCGGCCGGGAGCCTGCTGGAGCAGTCGCAGCGCCGCGCGGTCGAGCGCCAGCGTTCCTACGGACGCACGCTCGACGTCCCGTGGGGCGTCTCGGAGTCGGCGTACGCGGCCCGCGACCTGGAGTTCACGTACCAGTACGCGCCCTTCGGCGTGCCCGACCTCGGCCTGAAGCGGGCCACGCTCGAGAGCCTCGTGGTCGCGCCGTACGCGACGGGGCTCGCGGCGATGGTGGAGCCGGGGCGCGCCCGCCGCAACTTCGAGCGGCTGCGCGACATGGGCGCCATGGGCCCGTTCGGGTTCTACGACGCGCTCGACTTCACGCGCTCCCGCGCCATCGACGGCGCTCGCTTCACCGTGGTGCGCACCTCGATGGCGCATCACCAGGGCATGACGATCGTCGGCATCGCCAACGCGCTCGACGGTGGCCGGATGCGCACGCGCTTCCACCGCGAGCCGACGATCCGCGCCGCCGAGCTGTTGCTGCAAGAGCGCGTACCGCGCGACGTGATCGCGCTTCGTCCGACGGAACCCGACGTCGCCAGCGCGCCGTTCGAGGCGCCCGCAGCCGCGCCCGTGGTGCGAACGATCACGCCCTCGACCGATGCGGTCAGCGCCACGCACCTGCTGTCCAACGGCAGCTACGCCGTGATGCTGACCTCGACCGGGGCGGGCTACAGCCGTTGGCGCGACGTCGCGATCACGCGCTGGCGGCCCGACGCCACGCGCGACGACCTCGGCACGTTCATCTTCGTGCGCGACACGGCCGACGGCGCGGCGTGGCCCGTGGGCCACATGCCGCTGAACGCATCGGCCGAGCGTTCGTCGGTGGCGTTCGCCGAGGACCGTGCGACGTTCAAGCAGAGCGTCGGTCGGCTGGAGACGACCATGGACGTGCTGGTCTCGGCGGAGGACGACGCCGAGGTCCGGCGCGTGTCGCTGGCGAACACCGGACGGACCGCGCGCGAGATCGAACTCACCTCGTACGCCGAACTGGTGTTGACGACGCCGGCCACCGACGAGGCCCACCCCGCCTTCGCCAAGATGTTCGTGCAGACCGAGTACCTGAGCGAGCACCACGCGCTCATCGCGACGCGCCGGCGGCGCTCGCCGCACGACGACGAGGTGTGGGCTGCGCACCTCGCCGTGGTGGAAGGCGACCTGGTCGCCGAGCCGTCGTTCGAGACCGATCGTGCGCGCTTCATCGGACGCACCGGGTCGACCGCCGCCGCAGCGGCCATGTCGCAGGGTGGAACGCTCTCGGACACGGTCGGCACCGTGCTCGATCCGATCTTCGCGCTGCGCCGCCGCGTGCGTGTCCCAGCCGGTGCGGTCGTGCGCGTGGCCTTCTGGACCCTGGTCGCTCCGACGCGCGCTGCCCTGCTGGACCTGATCGACCAGCACGACGACAGGAGCGCGTTCGACCGTGCCAAGACGCTGGCCTGGACCCAGGCGCAGCTCCAGCTGCGCTTCCTCGACGTCGGCAGCGGCGAGGCGGCGGACTTCCAACGCCTCGCGACCCCGCTCCTGTACCCCGACGCGCGCTTCCGCGCGCCGCCGGGCGTCCTCACGCACGGCGCGGGCACCCAGGCGGGTCTGTGGCCCCACTCGATCTCGGGCGACCTCCCGATCGTGCTGCTGCGCATCGACGACGTGGCCGACCTTTCGCAGGTGCGGCAACTGCTGAGCGCCCACGAGTACTGGCGCATGAAGCGCCTGGCCGTCGACGTCGTGATCGTCAACGAGCACGGCTCGTCGTACCTCCAGGACCTCCAGAGCGCGATCGAGGCCGCGGTCCGCAGCAGCCAGGCGCGCCCGCGCTCGGGCGAGCGGCTCGCGCAGGGCTCGGTCTACACGCTGCGAGCGGACCTGCTGTCGCCGGAGGCCTACGCGCTCCTACGCTCGGTGGCGCGCGTCGCCCTGATCGCCCAGCGCGGACCGTTCCGCGATCAGCTCGCCCGCATGACGGTCGCGCCGATCCGAGCGGTGGCGGCGCCCCGCGCGCCTCGCATCGCGGCGCCCCTCGCCGCGCTCGCGTTGCCCGCACCTGCGCCGGACCTCGAGAACGGCGTTGCGCCCGTTCGCGGGCCCGCTCTGGCCGACGTCGCGCCGCTGTTCGCCAACGGGACCGGCGGCTTCAGCGCCGACGGCCGCGAGTACGTGACCGTCCTGCAGGACGGCGCTACGACGCCGCTGCCGTGGATCAACGTGATCGCCAACCAGCGCTTCGGGTTCCACGTGTCGGCCGAAGGGAGCGGCTACACCTGGAGCCAGAACAGCCGCGACTTCCAGCTCACGCCGTGGTCGAACGACCCGGTCGTCGATCCGCCCGGTGAGCTGATCTACGTTCGTGACGAGGCGACGGGCGCGGTCTGGAACGCCACGGCGCAGGGCGTGCGCGACGACGGGACGTACGTCGCCCGCCACGGCTTCGGCTACAGCCGCTTCGAGCACGAGGCCCACGACGTCGCGCTCGACCTGGTCCAGTTCGTCCCCTTGGGCGATCCGATCAAGGTGTCGCGCTTGACGCTCCACAACCGCTCCTCGGTCACCAAGCGCCTGTCGGTGACGGCGTACGGCGAGTGGGTGCTGGGGACCTCGCGCGACGCCTCGGCGCCCTACCTCGTGACCGCGCACGACGAGTCGACGGGCTCGATGTTCGTGCGCAACCCGTGGAACGGCGCGTACGCCGGCGTCGTCGCCTTCTCCGCCCTGGGCGCTCCGGCGCACGCTTGGACCGGCGACAGGACCGAGTTCCTCGGCCGCGGCGGCAGGCCTTCGCGACCCAAGGCGCTGTTCGCGTCGGCGCCGATGTCGCGGCGCGTCGGCGCCGGCCTCGACCCGTGCACCGCGCTGCAGATGTTCGTCGAGCTCGCACCCGGAGCGAGCGTCGAGGTCGTCTCGTTCGTCGGCGCCGCGTCGTCGCAGGAGGAGGCGAGGAGCCTCGTCACGCGCTATCGCGTCGCCGACCTGGATGCCGCGCTCGCGGACGTGCACGCGCACTGGCGCTCCGTGCTCGGCGCGATCACCGTGCGCACGCCCGACCCGGCGATGGACGTGATGCTGAACGGCTGGCTCTTGTACCAGACGATCGCGTGCCGCCTCTGGGCGCGCTCGGCGTTCTACCAGGCCAGCGGCGCCTACGGGTTCCGCGATCAGCTCCAAGACGGCATGGCGCTCACCTTCGCGATGCCCGGCGAGGCGCGCGCGCACCTGCTGCGCGCCGCGTCGCGGCAGTTCGTCGAGGGCGACGTCCAGCACTGGTGGTTGCCCTCCTCCGGGCGCGGCGTGCGCACGCGGATCTCCGATGACCGGGTGTGGCTGGCGTACGCGGCGGCCACGTACGTAGAGCGCTCCGCCGACACCGGCGTGCTCGACGAGGTGGTGCCGTTCCTCGAGGGCCCCGACCTGCGACCCGGGGAGCACGACGCGTTCTTCGAGCCGCGCGAGGCGTTCGAGAGCGGAACGCTGTTCGAGCACTGTGCCCGCGGCCTGGACCAGGCCGTCGCCCTCACCGGCGCGCACGGCCTGCCGCTGATGGGTACGGGCGACTGGAACGACGGCATGAACCGCGTCGGCGAAGGCGGTCAGGGCGAGAGCGTGTGGCTCGGCTGGCTGCTCGTCGACACCATCGAGCGCTTCTCGGACCTGACCTCGGAGCGCGATCCTGCGCGAGTCGCCCTCTGGCGGGCCCACGCGGCCCAGGTGCGGGCCGCGATCGAGCGCGAGGCGTGGGACGGCGCCTGGTACCGCCGGGCGACGTTCGACGACGGCACCTGGCTCGGCACGGCGTCCGGCGAGGCCTGCCGTATCGACTCCATCGCCCAGACGTGGGCCGTGCTGTCGGGCGCCGCTGAGCCTGCACGAGCTGCCACGGCGATGGCGTCGTTCGCCGAGCACCTGCTGCGGCCGAGCGACGGCCTCGCGCTCCTCTTCACCCCGCCCTTCGACGACGGACCGCTCGACCCCGGCTACATCAAGGGCTACCCGCCCGGCCTGCGCGAGAACGGCGGCCAGTACACCCACGCGGCGATGTGGGCGATCCTCGCCTACGTCCGCCTGGGCAGGGGCGACGAGGCGGTCGCGCTGTTCGACCTGCTCAACCCCATCAACCACGCGCGCTCGCCGGCCGAGGCGGAGCGCTACGCGGTCGAGCCGTACGTCGTGGCCGCCGACGTGTACTCCGTTGCGCCCAACGTCGGCCGCGGGGGCTGGACCTGGTACACGGGCTCGGCGGCGTGGATGTACCGGGCGGGCGTCGAAGGCGTCCTGGGCTTACGCCGCGAGGCGGGCCACCTGGTGGTGGACCCGTGCCTGCCGGCGGCCTGGCCCGGGTTCGAGGCCACCGTGCGCAGCGGCGATGCCCACGTCACGATCTCGGTCGACAACGGTGGCGGCGACAGGGGCGGGCGCTGGGCGGCCTCGCTCGACGGCGTGGCGCTCGAGCCGGGGACGGGGGCCGTGCGCGTGCGCTTCGAGGCCGGCACCCACCGTTTGCGGCTGTGGCGGCACGGTGCGTAAGGTGGAACACATGCTCGACGCACCGATGCACGATCGCGCCGGTCGGGGGAAGGGCTCGTCCCTGCCCGGGAGAGAGAAGGGGTTCTCGTGAACACGCTTGAGCGACACACCGAGGCGGCGACGCCTTATGCCCGCATGACAACCGGTATCCCCGGGCTCGACGAGGTGCTGCTCGGCGGTCTTCCCGAGCACGGCGTGTACCTGATCAAGGGCGGCACCGGGACCGGCAAGACCACGCTGGGCCTGCAGTTCCT
>PWQI01000278.1 GCA_003556805.1 Trueperaceae bacterium
GACCGATTGGGTTTGCAGGTCAGGTCGCGGCATTTCACCGCACAGTTGGCTGAGTTGCAGAGCCTGCGCAAGGTGATCAGCCTTCAGGAGCTCTTGGAGCGCCGGGCTGCCGGAGAGGCGCTCGACCAATATGCAGTGCTGACCTTCGATGATGGCTACAGCGACTTTGCCGAGACGGTCGTACCTATTGCGGCTAAATCTGGGGTGCCGGTAACGGTTTTCGTCGCCAGCGGCTGCACGGGGCGCCAATTCTGGTGGGAGGAACTCAGTGCGCTGCTCGCGCCGCCCGTACAGGGCGGGTCGGTCCTGGGCATCAACCTGGGTGCTTCGGGCGCCATGCACTTCACCCAGCTCGATCAACCAGACGCGCGCTCTGCGGTTGTCAATGCCATCGGCACGAGGCTGTCTTGCGCGGACCGCGAGACCGTGGACGCCGTCCTTGAGCAGTTGCGTTCATGGGCCGGCCCAGCGTTCACAGCGTCGTCTGCAGGCTCCCCGATGAGTGCGGCCGCTCTCGCGGAAGCCGCGCGAAGCCCGAATGTGGAAATCGGCGGCCATACCGTTTCTCATTGCTGCCTGGAGCGAGTTGGGTTGGAGGAGCAGCGCAGAGAGATCGCACAGAACAAGATCGACCTCGAAGATTTGTGCGGCGTGCGTGTACGCGTATTCTCCTATCCCAATGGTTCGCTCGCGGCTCGAACGCCGCGCTTGGTGCAGCAGCTTGGGTACGCATGCGCGTGCACCAGCAGGGATGGGACTTTTTCCAAACGCACGGATCCCTACCAAATCCCGCGGATCTGGGTGCCGGACATCCCGGGTCCGGATTTTCGCTCCTGGCTTGGAAGCTGGGTTCCGGAAGCATGCGGGTAAGAGCACGGCCACGCTTCGCGTGTGTTTGTGAGTCCCAGTCAAAAAGCGAATGCCCGCACGGGCCATTGGGGTCCGTTGGCTCTCGGTCCCGCACGAAGGAAATGATTCATGAGCGGTAGCATCGGCATTAGACGTTTGTTCAGATTGGTGCGGCCGTATCCGTGGCTGTTGCCAGTGCTGGTTGCCCTGGGTATTGCCGCCTCCATGGCGGAGGCCATTGGGATCGGGCTCCTGATACCTCTGCTGGGGGCGCTGTTGCAACCCGGTGAACCCGAGAGCCTGTCCGCGCTGGAGCGCACAGCACGGGCACTCGTAGCTGACGAGACGGGCGCAATCCGTTATTGGTTTCTTGCGGGACTGATCCTGCTGCTCGTCCTCATCAAGACCATCATTCTCACTACTTACGCTTTCGTCGCCTCCAGCATGACGGGGCGCATCGCGATGGAATTGCGGGTCTCCCTGTGGGACCGCATCGCAAATGCGGAGATGGCCTGGTTCTCGCGAAGCGACCAAGGTCAACTCTTCAACATCATCGAGAATCAGACCTACCGGTCCACGGAGGCGTTATCCATGCTGACCATGGTGATCGTCTCTCTTTGCACGATACTGGTCTTTGGGACCTTCCTGTTTCTGCTGTCGATGCCTCTGGCGCTGGTCGTTCTGGCAGCGGGCGTTCCAATTTTCTTGCTCGTACGCCGGCTGACGCGGCTGGCCCACCGTTATGGTCATGAGTTGGGCAGGGCGCACGCGGACCTCGCAGGGCGAATCATGGAGCTGCTGGCAGCGATGAAAACCATCCGGGTCTTCAACCAGCAGGCAGCCGAGACCCGACGTTTCGCAGCAAAGGCAGGACGCCTCCGCAAAGTCTTCTTGCGCGCGGAGGTGCTTGCGCGGTCCGTACCGCCCCTGCTCGAGCTGATCTATCTGCCGGTCTTCTTCGCTGTTATCGCCTTCGCCGTATTCACGGGCGTTAGTGTCCCCATCACGCTGGCGTTCCTGCTGCTTTTGTACCGGATGCAGGCTCCCGTCAAGCTCCTGGACGGAGCGCGTGTTGCTCTCGCCGAGTACACTCCCGCGCTCGAGGACATCGATCGGCTACTCGCTACGGCGCCTGACGAGAGACGTCGCATCGGCGGGCGGCCCTCCGCGGGACTCAAACATCGTCTTGTCATCGACGACGTTCACTTCACGTATCCTGGCTCGAATACCCCGGCGCTCCGCGGCGTGTCCACAGAGCTGGGCCGCGGGGAGCTCATAGCACTCGTGGGACCCTCGGGATCGGGCAAGTCGACTCTGGTCAACCTTCTCTTCGGGCTCTATGTCCCGGACTCCGGCCGTATCCTGATCGACGATGAGCCCCTGGACGAGATGGACGTCTACTCCTGGCGCGAGCATATCGCGTTTGCGGGCCAGGACAGTGAGCTGGTCTCGGGCAGCGTGCAGCACAACATCACGTTTGGGGCCTCGGCGGCGCCATCGGAGGCTGTGGAAGCCGTCGCACGCTCGGTGCATGCTCATGACTTTGTGACCACACTACCACTGGGCTACGAGGCCGAGGTCGGTGCACGCGGCTCGCTATTGTCGGGTGGGCAGCGACAACGCATTGCCCTTGCGCGCGCGCTGCTGCGCAAACCGGACTTGCTGGTATTGGACGAGGCGACCAACGCGGTGGACACGGCGACAGAGATGGCGATTCAATCGGCAATCTCCGAACTGGCTGGCGACACGACCATCCTGATCATCGCGCACCGGACGTCGACGCTCGAGAAGGTGGACCGAGTCCTTGTGATGGATGAAGGGCGCATCGTCGAAGACGTACAGCCATCACGGATGTCATCGAGCGCCGCTCTGCTCGCAGGTGTTCGTGCGAGCCATGAAGAAGCACGGGAATGGGACTAGAGGGTGCCCGGCAGGGGCTTCGCTGCGCTGAACATAGCCGATGTCATCGATTACCGGCAGCCGACTTGTCCAGTTTTGCCAGGGCATCGGACAGGCACAGGGTCTGTTTATGACTGGGATTCCTGCACCAGGGCCGAGGCCGCGAAGTAGCGCACGCGCAGGCCCTGTTCGATCGGGGCATGGCCGATGGCGGCCGATCCAGTCGAGCCTTCTATGCTGACAGTGGGGGCGGGCTACCATACGTTGCACTGTTACACGCTCAGCGGAATCAGGACCCTTGTCGAGCTTGCGGGCTTACGATAGGAGGCCCGGGCCAATTGCCCGAAACGTTATTCCTGGCTTCCGCTGTGTTACTCGATCGAGCGGATGTTGCCGGCGACTTTCGCCGCGGGCCTCGCGGTGCTGGCCCGAAAGTCCTGATGGCGGGTTGTGCGCTGACGGAGCATTGACAACCCCTATGCGGGATCCCTCGCCTTACGCTGCTGCCCTTTTGGACCCAGGGAAGGCAGATGCCAGCAGACAGGATATCCATGCGACACGTCAGAGAGATCCTTGTGTCCGACTCCCATGCTCCCAGACGCGGATCAGATCGCGGTACATCGCTCGCTCGCGACCATCAAGCAGGACGGTGCGGCCGGCCCCCGCCACGCGCAGCGCGAAGCGAGTGCCGACGTGGATGGGAAGGATTTCGATCCGTGGCAGTCGAAGCGGGTTGGAACGTCTCGCGACGGTCCCGGAACGAACCGTGAACGCCGCGCGCATCCCTCCGGCCTTAACTGCTGCCATGACCTGCTGATTGCATTCTCCGTGAGGGTAGGAGAAGAATCGGGGAAGTGGCAGGCCGAGATCCCTGATCGTTGCGGCAGCCCCACCCACCTCCGAGCCCAACTCCCGCGGCGAAACCCGCGGCAGCATCCTGTGTGTGTGAGAGTGGGCACCGACTTCGATTCCCGAAGCCGCCACCGTCTTCAACCCTTGGCCGTCCAGGAGCGAGATCTCCGGCGCCCCCAGATGCCGGTCCCATCTGTTCACGCCGCCAATCTCACCGGTTACGGCAAAGGCGAGCGCGGGGACGCGCCGCTCCCTGAGGATCGGGAGAACGGTGTCCGCCAGGTCCACATAACAGTCGTCGAACGTCAGGAGCACCGAACGGGGCGGTGGATCCGTTCTTCTTTCCAGATAGCCCAGAAGCTCA
>PWQI01000045.1 GCA_003556805.1 Trueperaceae bacterium
CGGTACATCGCGACGTCGGCCGCCTTCATCAGGCCGTCGCTCAAGCGGGCATCGTCCGGGTACAGCGCGATGCCGATGCTCACCCCCACGAGCACGTTGCGCCCGCGCAGCGAGAACGGAGCGTCGATCGCTTCGCCGAGCTTCGCGGCGACCAGCCCGGCGTCTTCGCGTTGGGCCACGTCGGACAGGATCACGCCGAACTCGTCGCCACCGAGCCGTGCGACGGTGTCCTCGGCGCGCACGTGGTCGACCAAGCGTTTCGCCACCGCAGCCAAGAGCTCGTCGCCGACATCGTGCCCGAGCGTGTCGTTCACGTCCTTGAAACCGTCGAGGTCGAGGTACAGCAGCGCCACGCCCGCCTTCCTGCGGTGCGCTCGAGCGACCGTCTGCTCCAGGCGGTCCTGGAACAGTCGCCGGTTGGGCAGGCCGGTCAGCGCGTCGTGGCTCGCGAGGCGCTCGTAACGCCGCCGCTCGGCCTCCAGACCGCGCTCGAGCTGGAGCCGCTGCAGCGCGATGCCGACCTGCGCCGTGAGCGCCGCGGCGATCTCGTGCGAGTCGCCCGCGAATGCGTCGCGCCGCTCGAAGTTGTCGAGGTTCATGTAGCCGCGAGCCACGCCTCCGATGGTGATCGGCACCGACAGCGTGGCGCTGATCTCCAGCAGCCGACCCGCTCGAGCGAACGCATCGAGCTTGTCCGGGCTCAGGCGCCCCTCCGTGTCGCGCACCTCGATGCGCTCCACCGAGGGCGAGCGCGGGCCGATCTCGTCCGGCGTCAGACGCAACGCCGCGAGCGCGCCGAGATCGAACTCGACGGCGGCTACGAAGCGGAACGTGCCGTCGTCCTCCTGCAGCAGCATGCTGCCGCCCTGCGCATCCGGCACGAGTTCGATCGTGCGCTCGAGCACCCGCTGGTAGAAGCCCTCGTCCAGCGCCTGACCGAGCATGTCGTTCGTCAGCGCGACTAGCGCCGCACGGAAGGCCGCCTCCTGCTCGAGGCGCACCTGGTTCGCCATGCGGTCGGAGACGTCGCGAGCGGAGAAGACCGCGCCGTCGTCGAGAAGGTGGATCAGCGTCTCGACGTAGCGCTCCGAACCGTCCGCATGCCGTACGCGGTGCACCAGCGTCGACCCGTCCCGATCGCGGAACCCGTTCGCCACATGCTGCTCGGCGAGGGCCAGTTCGGCCTCGGGCAAGAGGCTGGTCACGTGCTGGCCGAGCACGTCCTGGACGCGGTGTCCGAGCATCGGCTCGATGCTCGGGCTCACGTACGTGATCGTCATCTGCGCGTCCGTGAGCACCACGATGTCGCGCAGCGTCTCCGTGATCCTCGCCAGGACCGATCGGCGCTCCTGCAGGGCATCGGCCAGCGCGCGCTCCTCGGTCACGTCGATGAGCACCCCGTGCCACAGCGTCGCGCCGCTGGTGAGGCGCTCGGGTGTGGCCTGACCGCGCACCCAGCGCACGGCGTCGTGTGCGTCACGCACACGGAACTCGGTGCTCCACAGCGACAGTTCGACCCGCGAGCGCTCGTTCGCCGCCATCAGCGTCTCGAGATCGTCGGGGTGGATGCGCTCGAACGCCAGAGCACCGTCTCGGCGCAACGCCTCGGGATCGAGCCCTACGAGCGTCTTCACGCCCGGGCTGGCGTACGGGTACCACACGCGCCCATCGGCTTCCACCTGGTACTGGTAGACCGCCCCGGGCACGAGATCGGCGAGGGTGCGCAGCCGGGCGCTCGCCTGATCGCGCTCGGCGGCCGCGCGGGCACGCACCAGGCTACCGGCGATCACGTTGCCCGCCGCGCGCAGGAGGTCGATCTCGGCCGCGTGCCAATGGCGGCTCTCGCCGACCGCGTCGAACCCGACGAACCCGAGCGGGGCGTGCGGCGCCGGGAGCGGGACCCACAACGCCGACGCGACGCCTTGTGCCGCGAGCTCCTTGCGCAACGCCTCGCCCCCTGGCGGGAGCGCGTCCAGGCTCTCGATGACGACCGCCTCGCCGGCGGCGAACGCGTCGTGCCACGGATCGAGCAGCGCCAACGGATGGCCTTGGAGGCGCTCGAGCTCGCGGCTCACACACGCCGCTGTCCACTCGTGGGTGTTGCTGAACGTGGCTGAGCCATGATCGAAGGTCATCACGTAGGCGCGATCGGCACCTGTGGCGGCACCCACGAGCGCCAGCGCCTCGTCGACCCCGGCGTCGACGTCGTCCTCCAGCGCGCCGGCCAGACGGGCCGACATCCGCAGGATCAGGTCGCGCAGCGTGCGTTCCTCGCGGGCATCGGCGAACACCGGCCCCTCCTCGTCGCCGCCCGCGCGCCACACGCTCGGCGGCGTGCGACTCGGGCTGCCACAGGCTACCTGATGGCGTGCCAGACGCGCCGTTGCGGCCCGGCATCGCAGTGGCACGGTAGCCTGGCGTATGAGCGCCGACCAGACGATCGTGTTCGCGGTGCTCGCCGCGACGCTGGCGATGTTCGTGTGGGGCCGCTGGCGCTACGACCTCGTGGCGGTCCTCGCGCTGCTGACGCTGCTCGCGAGCGGCGTGCTGCCGTTCGAGCAGGCCTTCGACGGCTTCTCGCATCCGGCCGTGATCACCGTGGCGGCCGTCCTGGTCCTCAGCCGCGCGCTGCAGAACGCCGGCCTGGTCGACGTCGTGGTACGGGTCCTGGCACCACTCAAGGGCAAGATGGCGCTGCAGTTGGTGGCGCAAACCGTGATCGTGGCGGTGCTGTCGGCGTTCATGAACAACGTCGGCGCCCTCGCGCTCATGCTCCCCGTCGCGCTGCGCCAGGCCTACCGCGACGGCTACGCCCCGGCCATCTCCCTGATGCCGCTCGCCTTCGGCTCGATCCTCGGTGGGCTGACCACCCTGATCGGCACGCCACCGAACATCATCGTGTCGACCTTCCGCGTGCGCGAGCTCGGTGAGCCGTACGGCATGTTCGCGTTCGCGCCGGTCGGCGGCGTCGTCGCGCTGGCGGGCATCGCGTTCGTCACGCTCGTCGGGTGGCGGCTGCTCCCCAAGGACCGGCGCGGCGGGGTGGACGCCGAGCAGACGTTCGACGTCCAGGACTACGTCACCGAGGTGTGCGTGGCGGACGACAGCACGCTGATCGGGAAGGCGCTCGCCGACGTCGAGGCGCTCGTCGACGAGGACGACGAGGTCGCGATCATCGGGATCCTGCGCGACGAGCATCGCCGCCTCGCGCCGCACGCCCACGAACGGGTCCAGGCGGGTGACGTCCTGGTGGTCGAGGCCGAGACGAGCGGCATCAAGGCGTTGCTCGCCGCGAGCGACCTGACGCTCGCGGAGGACAAGGCCATCGAACGCGCCGACCTCGGCAACGACGAGGTCACCGTCCAAGAGGTGATCGTCGCCCCCGGCAGCAGCCTCGCGAGCCGCACGCCCCGGAGCGCTCGCCTGCGCACGAGCTTCCACACGAACCTGCTGGCGGTCGCCCGGCACGGCAAGCGCATCGAGAAGCGTCTGTCCGACGTGACGTTCCAGACCGGCGACGTGCTGATGCTGCAGGGGCCGAGCGAGCGCGTGAGCGAGCTGACGCGCGAGCATCGCCTGTTGCCGCTCGCCGAGCGCGACGTCGGCGTCGCGAAGCCCCAGCGGCTCCTCCTCCCCGGCTCCCTGATGGCCGCCGCGATCGCCGCGATCATGACGGGCCTCGCCCCCGCCCACGTCGCCTTCGTCGCCGCCGCGGCCGTCCTGGTGCTGATCGGCGTCCTCGGGCGCGACGAGCCCTACGCCGCGATCGACTGGCCCGTGATCGTCCTGCTCGCGGCGCTCATCCCGGTCGGCACGGCGCTGGAGCTGACGGGCGGGACGGCCCTCCTGGCCGATTGGGTGATCGCCCTCACCGGGGGCCTCGGGCCGGTGTGGGTGCTGGTGACGCTGATGGTCGCGACGATGCTCCTGTCGGACGTCGTGAACAACAACGCCACGGC
>PWQI01000398.1 GCA_003556805.1 Trueperaceae bacterium
AGGCCGCGAGGTTGTCGCCACCCGATTCGACGAAGACGACGTCGAGCTCGGGGAAGCGAGCGGTCATGGCGTCGATCGCCTCCTGGTTGGCGCTGGTGTCTTCGCGGATCGCCGTGTGCGGGCAGCCGCCGGTCCGCACGCCGCGGATGCGCTCCGGCGCCAGCGCCCCGGAGCGGGTGAGGAACTCGGCGTCCTCGTCGGTGAAGATGTCGTTGGTGATCACGGCCAGTTCGAGGCGCTCGCGCAGCCGCTTGCAGAGGGTGTCGAGGAGGGCCGTCTTGCCCGAGCCGACCGGGCCGCCCACGCCGACCTTCACCGGACGCACGTCGTCACCCCCGCCGCCAGCGCGACACCGGCATGCTGCGCCGCCCGGCTCACGACTCGAACATCCGCGACGTCATCCGCGGCTGCTCGGCGGCCCGCAGGTCGGCCGCCGGCGTGGCCGACCAGAGCGAGCCGCGCGGATCGGCGAGGACGCGCTCCACGGCGTCCGACACGTCGCCCTGCAGCGCCGCGAGGAGCGCTTGGGCGCGCTCCGGCCCGAGCGGCAGGCAGCGCGTGGCCGCGGCCAGCGCCGCCGCGACGGAGCCTTGGGCGAACGCCAACGCGCTGGGACGCAGCGGTAGGTCGAGGGCGCGCGCCAGCTGCCCGGTCACCAGCGCGTGGTGGCAGCGTTCGGGCTCGAGCTGCAGCCGCGCGACCTCGCCGGGCCACACGCGGCGCGCCAGCGCGAGCGTTCGGCGCCCGAGTGCCAGGCTGGTGGCACGCAGGCTCGGGACGCTCTTCCACGCGTCGAGGGCGTCGGCCAGGTCCGCCAGGTCGCGTTCGTCGGGAGCCAGGTAGGCGAGTGCGAGCCCCGCCAGATCCAGGCGTCCGAACCCCAACCGCAGCTGGACGCGGAGCCAGGCCTCGAGCGACTCGGGCGTCATGCCGAGCTCGGCGGAGCGCTCGAGGCCGTTGGAGTGGGCGAAGGCGCCGATGGGGAAGGCGCTGTCGTGCAGCTGGAGCAGGGTGAGCCACGCTCGGTCCTCCATGGTGCTCGGTGCGCTAATGGGCGTGCTCGCCCGGCGCGCGGCCGGAGAAGGGGCGTTCCTCGTACGTGGCCGCCAGCCCGGCAGCGCGCATGCGCGCCTCCAGCGGGGCGTCGTACAGCGTCACGAGGGTGCCGTCGGCGAGCACCTCGACGTCGCGGTGCAGGTTGCCGATCAGGTGGCCGGCGCGCGCGGCCTCGGCCAGGTCGCGCGGGCGCACCACGAGCGTCGCCTCGGCCTGCGCCGTGACGACGTAGGCGCGCTCGTCGTCGACGTGCAACACCAGGCCGACGCCGAGCACGCTGCCGGTGGGCAGGGCCAGCTCGAGCACCGCGCCGTCGGGCGTGACGATCCGTCGCCGCACGCGCCGGCGGTCGAGCGCGCTCATCGGCACCTCGACGAGCGCCCGTTCGCCCGCGTCGAGCCGGGGGAGCGACTCGATCCGAACGCTCCGAGCGGCGCCGCTGGGCATGTCGCTGGCGGCCATCAGAAGAGGAAGTAGCGCTGCGCGAGCGGCAGCGAGCGCGCGGGCTCGGAGGTGACGACCTCGCCGTCGACGCGCACCCGGTAGGTCTCGGGGTCGACCTCGACGTGTGGGAGTGCGTCGTTGTGGATCATGTCGCGCTTCGTGACCGTGCGCGTACCCCGCACGGCGAGCGTGGCGCGCGTCAGGCCCGCTGGCAGCCCACCGTGGAGCGAGGCGGCCGACACGAAGTGCACGCAGGCGGACGACGGCGCGCGCCCGAAGGCGCCGAACATGGGGCGGTAGCGTACCGGCTCGGGGGTCGGGATCGACGCGCTCGGCGCGCCCATCGCCGCCGCCATGATCTGGCCCCCCTTCACGATCAGGTCGGGCTTCACGCCGAAGAACGCCGGCTGCCATAGGACCAGGTCGGCGAGCTTGCCGACCTCGACCGAGCCGACGTGCTCGGCGATGCCGTGGGCGATGGCTGGGTTGATGGTGTACTTCGCGACGTAGCGCTTGGCGCGCAGGTTGTCGGCGCCGGGGCGCTCGCCCGCCAGGGCGCCGCGCAGCGTGCGCATGTGGTGCGCGGTCTGCCAGGTGCGCGTGATCACCTCGGTGACGCGCCCCATCGCCTGGGAGTCCGAGGCGATCATGCTGATCGCGCCGAGGTCGTGCAGCACGTCCTCGGCCGCCATGGTCTCGGGTCGGATGCGCGACTCGGCGAACGCGACGTCCTCCGGGACCTGGCGGCTGAGGTGATGGCAGACCATCAGCATGTCGAGGTGCTCCTCGAGCGTGTTGACGGTGTAGGGCATGGTCGGGTTGGTCGACGACGGCAGCACGTTGGGTGCGCCGACCACGCGCAGGATGTCCGGCGCGTGGCCGCCGCCGGCACCTTCGGAGTGGTAGGTGTGGATCGTCCGACCACGGATGGCGGCCAGCGTGTCCTCGACGAAGCCCGACTCGTTGAGCGTGTCGGTGTGGATCGCCACCTGGACGTCGAAGGCCTCGGCCACGGCTAACGCGGTGTCGATCGTGGACGGCGTCGTCCCCCAGTCCTCGTGCAGCTTGAGACCGATGGCTCCCGCGCGGATCTGCTCTTCGAGCGCATCTGGACGCGACGCGTTGCCCTTGCCCAGGAAGCCGACGTTGACGGGTAGGCCCTCGGCCGCCTCGAGCATGCGGTGCAGGTACCACGGGCCGGGCGTGACGGTCGTGGCCTTGCTCCCCTCCGCTGGACCGGTGCCCCCGCCGAGCATGGTGGTGACGCCGCTGCAGAGCGCCTCCCAGGCCTGCTGCGGGCTGATCCAGTGGATGTGGGCGTCGACCCCGCCGGCGGTGAGGAGTTTGCCCTCGCCGGCGACGATCTCGGTGCCGGGTCCGATCGCGAGTGCCGGGTGGACGCCGTCCATGACGTCGGGGTTGCCGGCGGCGCCGATGGCGACGATGCGGCCGTCACGCACGCCTACGTCGGCCTTCACGATGCCCCAGTGATCGAGGACGAGGGCGTTGGTGATCACCAGGTCGGGCGTGCCCTCGGCGCGCGTGCGCTGCGACTGGCCCTGGCCGTCGCGGATGACCTTGCCGCCGCCGAAGACGACCTCGTCGCCGGGGTTGGTGAGGTCGGCTTCGACCTCGACGAGCAGATCGGTGTCGCCCAGCCGGACGCGGTCGCCGGTCGTGGGCCCGTAGAGCCCGGCGTGTTCAACGCGCGTCATCCTCATGCGCTCGCCTCGCCGTCGCGGCCGTCGACGCCGTCGTCGGCGCCAGCGCCGGGCACCGCGAGGTAGCCGCGCTCGCGGGCGGCGGCGAACGCGGCTTCGCGGCGCTCGTCGAGCGAGCCCGACACGAGCCCGGCCAGCCCGAAGGCACGGCGGTCGCCGGCCAGCGCGACGATCTCGACCTCGCGCCCCTCGCCGGGCTCGAAGCGCACGGCGGTGCCGGCGGCGATGTCGAGCCGGAAGCCGTAGGCGCGCTCGCGCGCGAAGGCGAGCGCCCGGTTCACCTCGAACAGGTGCGCGTGCGAGCCGACCTGGATGGGCCGGTCGCCGTGGTTGTCGATGCGTAGCGTGCGTCGGTCGCGGCCCGGCGCCAGCTCGAGGTCGCCATCGCGGACGATCGTCTCTCCTGGGATCATCGACGCCCCCTCATCGGATCGGGTCGTGGACGGTCACCAGCTTGGTGCCGTCCGGGAAGGTGCCCTCGACCTGGATCTCGGGGATCATCTCGGCGACACCGTCCATGACGTCGTCGCGGCCTAGGACGGTGGTACCGAAGGCCATCAGCTCGGCGACGCTGCGGCCGTCGCGGACGCCCTCGAGGATCTCGGCGGTGATGAACGCCACCGCCTCGGGGTGGTTGAGGCGCAGCCCGCGCTGCCGTCGCCGCCGCGCGACCTCGGCGGCGACGAACACGAGCAGGCCGTCGGTCTCACGGTCGGTGATGCGCAACTGG
>PWQI01000080.1 GCA_003556805.1 Trueperaceae bacterium
ACGGGCTCGAGGGCCTGCGGGTGGTCGACGCCTCGGTGATGCCGATCATCACCAACGGGAACATCTACGCGCCGGTGATGATGATCGCCGAGAAGGCCGCCGACCTGGTCCGCGGCAACACACCGCTGGCGCCCTCGACCGCGCAGGTGTACCGGCACGCGGCGCGTGCTGCGGACCTGGCACCCACACCCTCATAGCGGCTCGCTCGTTCGCGCGCGGCGGGGCGTCGAGACGGGGCACGCGCAGTTGCGCTGTTGACACGCCCCCGTAGCGCGGGACACAATCCCCTGCATCGCACATACCGACTGGTTGGTATGTAGTTTCTTGCAGGGAGGTCCTGCGTGACGATGTCGGCACCGAACCGCGTCCGAGATCCCGAGGGTACGGTCGAGAAGCTCACCGACGCCGCTCTGCAGCTGTTCGCCGAGTCGGGGTACGAGCGCGCCACGGTCGATCGCATCGTGGCCGCCGCAGGCTTCTCCAAGGGCGCCTTCTACGCGCACTTCAAGAGCAAGGAGGAGCTGTTCCTGCACATCCTCGAGCAGCGCCTCGCCCACAACCTGCAGCGCGTCAAGGCGCTCTGCGGCCTCGAGGGATCGGCGCGGACGTGGCTCAAGCACGTCCTCACCACCTTGCTGAACTTCTCAGCCGAGAGCAAGAGCATGCGCTCACTCTCGATGGAGTACATGGCCAACGGCATGCGCAATCCCGAGATCGGCGAGCGCATCACGGTCATGCACCAGCGTTGGCGCGACCTCTTCGCCGACACGTTGCGCGGGAGCGACGAGTACCGCGACGGGCGCCTCAAGGGCAGCCCCGAGGCGATCGCCTACGCGCTCGTCGCCATGGTCGACGGCTTCATCGTCCAGATCGGCATGGAGGCAGACCCCCGCTCGAAGGAGACCCTGATGATCCAAGTGGAACCCCTGCTCGACGCCTGGTTCGAGGAGCGGGCGTGATGCGGCGCGCGTCTCGACGCGACGCCGCACGCCACGCAGCCGGCGGCCCGCGATGAGCGGCACCGTCGTGCGCGTCGGCCGGCTCTTCGACGGTCGCGACGGCGCGGTGCGCGACCGCGCAGAACTGCGCATCGAGGCGGGCCGGGTCACCGACGTCGGCGACCACGGCACGCTGCAACGACCGGGTGACGATCTGATCGAGCGGCTCGACGCGACCTGCACGCCCGGCTTCCTGGACATCCACACGCACTTCTGCTACCCGATTCACGGCGACTTCCAGCGCCCCACCAGCACCCCGGGCCGACTCGGGATGCTGACACAGGGCATCGCCCAGGCGAACTCGTGGCTGCAGCAGGGGGTCACCGCGGCACGCGACGTCGGCACCTCGTTCGACCTCGACATCGAGCTCGCCGAACTGATCGCCGCCGGCAGCGTCGCCGGGCCGCGCCTCGCGCCCGCCGGCCGCATGCTCACGATGACCGGCGGCAAGCGCAACGCGTTCGACCACATGAAGGACGAGGTCTCGGGGGCCGTGGCTGCACGCCGCTGGACACGTGAGCACCTCAAGCGCGGCGCCGTGGTGATCAAGCTCTACTGCACCACGCTGCTCGAAGAGGACGTGGCCGGCTACCTGCGCCGCGCCCTCGCCGCACCCGAAGGCGCGCGCGACCCAGGTCGCTGGGCCTCGCTGTCGGTCGACGAGATCCGCGCGGTCACGCACGAGGCGCACAAGCTCGGCCGCACCGTCGCGGCGCACACCGCGCCAGCGTTCGGCGTCAACCTCGCGCTCCGCGGTGGCGTCGACACCGTCGAGCACGGCTCCGACCTCGACGACGAGAGCATCGCGCTGTTCCTCGAGACCGGCGCGACGCTCGTCCCGACGCTGTCGGTGTCGCACCATCAGATCGCCCAGGAGGACGGCGGTCGCGCCGACCCAGTCTTCCGCGAGTTCTCGCTGCGGCGCTGGGACCGGATCCAGCACAACGTGGCGCGCGCGTTTGATGCCGGCGTGCGCCTCGCCACCGGCACCGACCCCGTGATACCCGGCATGGAGTACCGCAGCGAGATCGAACTGCTCGTCGCTTGCGGGCTGTCACCGAGCGCCGCGCTCTTGGCCGCAACCCGTGATGCGGCAGCGTCCCTCGGCGTGTTCGGGAACGACCTCGGCACGCTCGAGCCCGGCAAGCACGCCGACCTGCTGCTCTTCGGTGCCGACCCGACGGCCGACATCGGCGCGATCCGTGACCTGCGCGAGGTGTGGCAAGGCGGTCGACCCGTACCCCAGCCCGTCGACCCTACGGGCGTGATCCAGTTGGAGGCCAGCCATGCGTAAGGTCGTCGTGCGCGGCGGACGCGTGATCGATCCCGCCGCTGACGCCCCCACGGCACGACCACGCGACCTCCTCATCGAGGACGATCGCATCACGGCATGGCTCGAGCCCGGCGAGGCCGTGGCCGACGCAGAGACAATCGACGCCGCCGGCAGCGTCGTCGTGCCGGGCCTGATCGATGCGCACTTCCACCCGTTCCTGGTCGACATCGATCCGAAGATCCCGCGCGAGCGCCACACCCTCGCCCTGGAACTGCACCACGCGCTCGGCGCGCTCGACGCCTGGCTCGGCAGCGGTGTGACCACGGTCCGCAGCGCCGGCGCCCACGCCAACCACGACGTCGAGCTGCGCGCCCTGCAACGTGCGGGCGTCGTGCGCGGGCCGCGCATCGTCGCATCCGGCTCGCTCGTCGCCATGACGTCGGGCCTGCGGGCCGGCAACGAGGCCATCTCGGTCGAGGTCACTGGCCCCGACGACGCGCGCCGCGTGGCGAGGCTGCAGATCAAGGCCGGCGTCGACCAGGTGAAGCTCTACACCTCGTCGTCGGTCGGTGGCGGTGGCGGCCGCATGATGGGGCCGCCCGGCTGGCCGCAGCTCGACGAGGACGAGATCCGTGCGGTGGTCGAGGAAGCCGACCACGCCGGCATCCCGACGCTCGCGCACGCGACCTCCGAGATCGCCGTCAAGCAGTGCCTCCGCGCCGGCGTGCACTGCATCGAGCACGCCACGCGCCTCGACGACGAGGCCATCGCACTGCTCGCCGAGCGCGACGTCCCCATCGTCCCCACGCTCGCCATCGGCTGGTCGCTCGCCACCTTCGGCGTCGAGCGCGGCTTCGGCGAGCACATCGCGCGCACCGCCGCGGCCAAGCAGGCCATCGGCATCGCCAGCCTGCAGCGCGCCAAGGCCGCCGGCGTGCGGATCGCCGCCGGAACCGACGCCGACAACAGCCGCTGCTTGCTGCGCGAGGAGTGCCGCCTGTTGGTCGAAGACGCCGGCTTCACGCCGCTCGAGGCGCTGCGCGCCGCGACCGTCACGGCCGCCCAAGTGCTGCGGCGCGAGGGCGAGATCGGTGGCCTCCGGCCCGGTTACCTCGCCGACCTGCTGCTGCTCGACGCCGATCCGCTCGACGACATCCGTCACCTCGCCCACGTGCGAGGCGTGCTGCAAGGCGGCCAGGTGTGCGCCTGGAGGAAGGAGGCGAGCGTCAGCGCGTGAGCGCGCGCATCGAACCGTGCCCGGACCCACCACCGAGCGACACCAACGCCTCCCGTCATATCCCCCCGAGGAGCGATCCATGACCCGACCCCTGCGCTTGATCCTCACCCTCTCGCTCGCCATGTTCTTGGGCCTCGCAGCGGCCCAAGAGACCGTGTTCCGCATGGCGACCTTCGAACCCAACAGCCTCGACCCCGCCATCGGCGGACCCGGCTACCAGGAGTACGTCAACCTCTACGAGGCCCTCGTCGACGCGTACGCCAAGGACGGCGAGCTGCGCCCGCTGGCCGCCGAGTCGTGGGAGATCAACGACGACGGCACCGTCTTCACGTTCACCCTGCGCCAGGGCCTGCGCTGGAGCGACGGCGAGCCCGTGACGATGCACCACTACCGCGATGGCTGGATGCGCATGCTCGACCCGGCCACCGCCGC
>PWQI01000007.1 GCA_003556805.1 Trueperaceae bacterium
CTCTGGGCGGGGCCCATGCTGTTCGACGTGTTCGGCTACGACGCGGTGCGCACCGGGAACCTCCTGCTGCTCCTGTCGCTCGGCGTCACGCTCGGCTACGCATCGTCGGGCGCGTTGGCCGACCGCTTCGGCCTGGCGCGCGTCAGCATCGCCGCGCTGGGCGCGTTCGCACTCGCACAGGCTGCCTTGGCGCTGCTGCACGAACCGTCGCTGCCGTGGCTGCTGCCGCTGTTCGGTTTCGCCGGCGGCCACTGCATCCTGGCGCTGCCCAACGCCAGACGTCGCATGGGGACCGCGCGCAGCGGGCGCGCCACGGGCACCGTCAACGCGGCCAGCATCGCCGGCGCGTTCGCGCTGCAGTGGGCGGTCGGTGCCCTGGTGGCCACGCTGTCGGAGCCGGCGGCGGGCTACCGGGCGGCGTTGTTCGCCACGAGCGGGCTCTCGCTGCTCGCGCTGCTGGCCTACCTACCGCTCGCGCGCCGCATCGGCGCCTGATCAGTCGAACGACGCGACGGCGGCCGCTGCGTCGTCGAAACGCTGGACGATGCCGTCGAACCCCGCCATCTCGAACACCTTGCCGACGTCGGTACCCACGGCCGCGAGGCGCAGGTCGCCACCGCCATTGCGCGCACCCTTCACGCCGGCGAGGAGCGCCCGCAGCGCCGCCGAGCTGACGTAGCCCACACCGGCCAGGTCGACCACCAGGTGCACCTGGCCGGCTGCGAGCGCCGCGCCGAGCGTGTCGGCGAGGCGCGGCGCGGTGACCGCGTCGACGCTGCCGGCCACGCTCACCACCGTGACGCTCCCCTCGGAGCGGGTATCGAGATCGAACGATCGCATCAGTCGGTCCCCTTTCGGGCGCGGCTCACGCCGTCGCCACGCGCTTGCGAAGCGTCAGACGGTTGCGCTCGTCGACGCGTTCGTACTCGAGCTCGTCGCTCAGGGTGCGGATCAGGTGCCAGCCGACACCGCCCTCGCGCCGCGTCTGCCAGTCGGCGCCGAGGTCGGCCCGGGGCGCGTCGGACGGGCTGAACGCCACGCCGTCGTCGATGAGCGTCACCGAGGCCACGCCGTCCGCATAGTCCAGTTCGAGCGTCAGCTCGCCCGGCTCACGCCCCGGGAAGGCGTGCATGACGACGTTCGTGCAGGCCTCCTCGGTCAAGAGCCGCAGGTCGCTGCGGGCGTCGTCCGGCAGGCCGTGCTGATCGGCCAGCACGTCGACGAGCGTCAGGAAGAGGGTGAGGTTGGCCGGGGTGGCGTCCTTCGTGAGTCGCAGCGCTTTCGCCATGGTCTCCTCTCATTCGATGCCGAGCAGTCGCTCGGCGGTGGCGCGTAGGTCGTCGGGATCGAAGGGTTTGGTGAGGTACAGGTCCGCACCCGCGGCCTCGCCGCGCTGGCGGTCGACCTCCTGGCCCTTGGCCGTGAGGAGCACGATCTTGACCGACCTCGTGTCGGGGTCGGCCTTCACGGCGGCGCAGACGTCGAAGCCGTTGCGGTGGGGCATCATCACGTCGAGGAACACCACGTCGGGGCGCTCACGCCGGATGGTGTCGAGGGCTTCGTCACCGTCCGCTGCGCTCAGCAGCCGCACGCCCGCGTCCTCGAGCTCCTCGAGGCTCTGCTCGAGCAGCATGCGGATGTGTGGTTCGTCGTCGACGATCAGGAGCGTTCCCGGCATACGACCTCCTGCGGGTGGCGCGCGTCGGCTCACGTGCCGGGCGCCTGAGATGTGCTGACGCGCTCTCCGCTCCCGCGAAGGGCGACGAGCACGGTGGCGTCGTCGAACGCGTCGGCATCACCGACGAAGCCCGCGAGATCGGTCCGCAGCGCGCTGACGATCGCAGCGGCCGAGCGGCGCGCCGCGACGTGGTCGCGTACGAGCTCGACGAGGCGCTCCTCACCGTACTCCCGGCCCCGTGCGTCACGTGCCTCGGTGACGCCGTCGGTGTAGAGCACCAACGCGTCGCCGGACGCGAGACGGACCGTCTCCACACCATACCGGGCGGCGTCGTCCCAACCGACCAGGATGCCGGTCCGGGGCAGCCGTTCGAGCGAGCCGTCGGCGCGCGCGACGAGCGGTGGGTTGTGTCCGGCGTTTGCGTAGCGAACCGTGCCGTCGCTCGCGAGGTGGGCGTGCGCCAGCGTGACGAACATGCCGTCGCTGGCGTCGGCGCACAGCAGGGCGTTGGCGCGCGTCACCACGTCGCCCGGGTCGCGACCATCGACGGCGCTCGCTCGCAGCACGCTGCGCGTGAGCGCCATGAACAGTGCCGCCGCCATGCCCTTGTCGGCGACGTCGCCGACGGTCACGACCGTCGTCTCGCCCTGGCGGGTGGCGTCGTAGAAGTCGCCGGCGACCTCGCGGGCGGCGCTCCACCAGGCCGCGAGCTGCCACGACGTTGACGAGGGCAGGACGGTGGGCATCAGCCTCGACTGCACCTCGTGCGCGAGTTGCAGCTCGCGCGCCATGCGCGCCTGCTCCAGCGACGCGGCGTGCAGACGCGCGTTCTCGATGCTGGTCGCGGCCTGCGCTGCGAGCGCGGAGAGCATCTTGGCGTCGCCCGCGCTGAACACGCGTGAGCCCGCCGGACGGCTGAGCAGCAGCCCGCCGACGGTCCGCTCACCAGCGCGCAGCGGCGCCCACAGGCGCACGGCGTGCGCCGCCGCCTCGGGCCGCTCGTCGACGTCGATGCCGGCGCGATCGGCGGCGCTGCCGGCGCGGATCGCCGCGACGACCTCGCGCGCTCCGTCAGCGGAGCCCTCGGCGCCGCGCTCGGCGGCCACGCGCCCGCCCGCGTCGTCGTCGTCGAGCACGAGCAGCGCATAGGGCGCCTGCACCACGCGCACCGCCTCGTCGAGGACACGGGCGGGGAGCGCGGCGAGCTCGACGCCACCGGTGAGCACCTCGCCCAGCCGGTAGGCGAGGTGGACCTCGCGGTAGCGCTCGAGCGTCTCGGACGCCAGTTCGCGCCGCATCGACGCCGCCGCCAGGGCCTGCTCGAGCACCGAGTGCGCCGCGCGCAGCAGCGCATGGCCCGCGTCGAGCGGCGCCGCCGGCGCGAGCTCGAGCGTGCCGATCGCCTCACCGTCGAGCGTGAGTGGTGTCACGAGCGGCGCCACGCCCGCTCCGTCCGCAGCGGCGTGCGCCTCGCCCCCGCGCTCCACGAGGGCGGCCCCGGCGGTGTCGAGCACCCGCCAACGGCGTACCGGGGAGAGCGGCACGAACGCGTCGAGGAGCGCGCCGAGCTCGTGCCGTGGCAGCAGCCGCACCAGGCTGGGACGGGCCCCGGGCTCGCGGCTCACGCGTACACGACGACCGCGGCGTCGCGCAGCCGCGCGTCTCGGCGCACGAGCGCGAGCCCGTCGTCGCGCTCGGCGACGGCGCGCGTGACCACGACCACGGTCGCCGGCGGCTCCAGCCCGGCGGCGGCCGCCACGCTCGGCACGCGCGTGACGCGGTAGCCCGCGTTGGCGATGGCGGCCTCGGCGCGCCGTGCCAACGAGCGCTCGGCGGCCTCATCGGTGGCATCGTCGACGAGCGCGACGCGGGCGCCCGCGAACGCGTCGTCGGGCCGCTCGGCCGGCCGGAGCAGGGCGCCGACGTCCGCGACGAGCTCCGAGACGTCGACGGGCTTGGTCAGGTAGCGCTCGACGCCGAGGCGATAGCCGCGCTGTGCGTCCTCGACGACCGACAGGATCACGATCGGGATGGCGCGCGTGTCGAGATCGCCCTTGAGCGCTGCGGCCACGTCGAACCCCGAGAGGTGCGGCATCATCACGTCGAGCACGACGAGATCGGGTTGCCGCGAGCGCACGCTCGCCAGGGCGCTGACGCCGTCGGCGGCCTCGAGTACATCGTGACCGGCCTCCTCGAGCGCCTGGCGGAGCAGGCTGCGGACTTGCGGATCGTCGTCGACCACCAGCACCGTCGC
>PWQI01000379.1 GCA_003556805.1 Trueperaceae bacterium
CCGCCCTCTGACGGCCCGAGGCGTGCGCCGCGACCCGCTGGCCCGCCGCGAGGCACCACGCCTCACACGCGCTTCCTTGAGCCCCTCGCGCAGCGCCGCGTCAGGTCGGCAGCCGTAACCCGCCGCCATTCCCGAACTCGCGGAACACGCGCCCGTACGCCGCACCGATGGCGCCGAACGACGCTCGGCCGAAGCGCGCCACGTAGTTCGCCTTCCACAGCATCCGCCCGATCTGCAGCACCTCGAGGTCGCCCTCGGGCCACCCCAGCAGCCGCTCGTAACCACTGCGGCAGGCCGCCAGCAAGTCCGGGTAGCGCTCGTCCCCGACGGTCTCGAGCAGGGCGAGCATGCCCATGGCGAGATCGTGCAGGCGGTAACCCCAGACGGTGTCCTCGAAGTCGAAGGGACGTAGGCGCCCGCGGTCGAGCTTCACGTTCTCGTGCCACAGGTCGCAGTGGATGACGCGCAGGTCGCCGCGGTCGAGCGTGGCGTAGGCACGCTCGACCCACTCGCGTGCCCGCAGGAACGCTCGGCGGTCGTCGTCCTGTAGCCCCTCGACGGCACCCCCATCGAAGAGCGCGTCGGGCTCGCCGCGCGACAGGAACGCCTCGAAGCGTCGCTCCGAGAACCCGGCCGGGGGCGTCCAGGCCCTGCCGTGGAGGTGCAACGTCGCGAGGAGCTCCCCGAGGCGCACCAGGTTCGCCTCGTCGAGGTGGTGGGCCAGAAGCCGCCCGTCGACCCAGGTCATGAGGGTCGCGCACCACGTGTCCGGGACCCCCGACCCCCTAAGCGCCAGCACCGCCTCGCCGCCGCGCGCGCGGACCACCGCCGGCGCGCCGATGTCGGTGTCACGCTGCAGCGCCTCGAGCCAGGCGGCCTCGGCCTGGAGGTCGCTGAGGGTGCGCCATCCGGGAAACGCCATGCGCAGGACGAAGCGCTCCCCCGCGTCCGACCGCACGCGGTAGAGCAGGTTGGTGGCGAAGGCGTGCACGCGCAGGCTGGCGACCTTCAGGTCGTACGCAGCCAACGCCGCCAGCGCGAGTCGCGCCACGCGGCGCTGCTTGCCGACGGGACTGAGTATGGCGAACGGCCGACCCCCCTCGCCCGCGGGTGATCGCGTCACGCACCGCCCCAGGCGCCCTCGAACACGACCTCCTCGGTCGGCTTGCGGGTGCGCTGGCTCAGGCGCTCGGCCGCCGCCTCCTCGTACGACGCCGCGTCGGGCCACGCCAGCGGCGTGAGCACCACGACCCGCACGTCGTCGGGGATGCGCAGCACGCGCTTGACTGCCGCCTCGTCGAAGCTGGCGATCAGGTGCGTCGCCAGACCGCGGTCGGTCGCGGCGAGCAACAGGTTCTGGACCGCCGAGCCGACGTCGTACAGGTAGTAGTTCAGGCCGCCGACCACGACGCCATCGGCCGGGCGGGCGCAGGCGACCACGACGACGAGCGCCCGCCGGATCACCGCGCTCGACTCGGGCAGCGCCGCGTCGGCCAACGCGTCCACCGCCGCCCGCCCGCGCACCACCACGAAGCGCCACGGCTGCGTGTTGCGCGCCGACGGCGCCAGGCAGGCCGCGTGCAAGACCGCCCCGACCACGTCGGGGGGCACCTCCCGACCGGACAGCTTGCTCTTCAGGCTGCAGCGCAGGCGGATGGCGTCGAGGGTCTCCATGGCGCGGCCTCCAGCCGCGAGGCCCACCGCGTGGGGCACCCACGGCCACGCCCGCCCGCCCGGCGCTACGCTCGCCTCGTGCCACACCGTGCACCGCGATCCCGGGGCCTTGGCGCCGTCCTCCACGCCGCGTTCGTCGGTTGCGTCGTGCTGCTCGCCGGTTGCGCACCGCGCACCGGGGCGAGCGGGGGCGGAGGCATCGAAACGCCGTGTCGAGCCCCGCATCCAGCACTACCGCCGCGCTGATCTCGCACCTCTCGCCCGCCTGCGTCGCGCCCACCCTGCACACCACCCCCGAGCGGCTGGTGGTGCGCGGGCAGGAGCGCCTCGTCCTGAGCCACGCGCCCGACCGGCTCCGCGCCGAGCCGCGCGACCTGGTGATCGCGTTCCACGGCCGTACCAACGACGCGGCACGGGCCCAGCGCTGCTTCCGGCTGGATGACGCCCTGCCCGAGGCGGTCATCGTGTACCCGCAGGCGCTGCGGGCGAACCCGAACGCCTTCGCCTGGGGTGACCCGGGCGACCCGGCCGACGCCCTTCGGGACTTCGAGCTGGTGGACGCGATCATCGACGCCTTCGGCGACGCCCGCTGCATCGACCTGGAGCGAGTGTTCGTCGTCGGCCACTCGCTCGGCGCCTACTTCGCCAACGACGTCGCCTGCAGCCTCGGTGACCGCGTGCGGGCCGTGGCGTCGGTCGCCGGGGGGCTGCAGGGCGGAGAGTGCGTCGGCGGGACCACCGCCCTGCTGCTGCATCACCCGGACGATGCGCTCGTGCCCCTGAGCGCCGGCGAGCAAGCCCGCGACGCGTTCCGGGAGGCCAACGGGGTGGCGGACGCGACGGCTATGCCCACCGCGCATCCCGCGTTGGCCGCGCTGCGGTGCCTGCGCTACGGCGACGACGACGCCCCGAATCCCGTCGTGTGGTGCGCGCACGACGACGCCACCTCGCCTGGCGGCCGGTACGACCCCCACAGGTGGCCCGCCGCGACCCCCGCGGCGATCGCCGCGTTCCTCCGGCAGTTGCCCTGAGATCCGAATGGCCGCGGTCCCTCCACGTTTTCGGTACGCCGGATGGCGATGGTGGAGTGTGAGAGCCCGTTCGATCGCCCGCTCGTCGACGATGACGGGCCGTCACGAGCCGGAGGTGTGCTCTACCTGACCGACCGATAGCACGTGGTTTCACGCTCGGCTGCCGGGAGACATCAGAGGACCGCATGCGAATCATCCGACTTGCATGGCTCGCGCTGGCCGCGACCCTCGCGCTGACCGCCTGCCAGACCGCCACCGACGCAGACCTGGGCTTGGCCGTGGAGCCCGCCGCCGAGGTCGAACTCCTCGCCGCTCACGGCGCCCGCCCCTGGAAGGTGTCGATCGACTGGTTCATGGAGACCGTCCTCTGGGCCGGCGACATGTTCACCCCCGCTCCTGAGCCGAGCACGTTCGACGACCGCTGCGCGACTCCGTCCGACTTCCTGATGATCGGAAAGGGCCGCGCCCAGGCCAGCCACATGGGCCGCGTCGCGTACACCTACGAGCAGTGCACGCGATACCTGGACCCACCACCGGGGGTGCTGTGGGAAGGCGTCATGACCTTCGTGGCCGCCGACGGCAGTTCCGTCTTCACGACGTACACGGGCGGGGCGACCGCCGATTACGAGGCGCTGGGGTACGTGCTGGACTACGACTTCGTCATCACCGGCGGCACCGGCCGCTTCGCTGGCGCCAGCGCCGGTGGCCCCGGCGGCGGCGTGGTGACGTGGGTGGACATCGTGCAGGTGTTCTTCGGTCTGGACACGATGTCGGTGCGGATCGACGGCGACATCGTCTACGCCCCGGGCAAGGCAAAGGGCCGCTGATCTCCCAGAGGGTGGCGACGGCGAGCTGCAGACGGTCAAGGCCTGGACGCACTTCACTTTCCCTGGTCGCCGCGGCGCCTACTCGGAGCTGGAGTGGCACTGGTGGCACTTCAACGCCACCGACGCCAACACGTTGGCGGACGGCACGCACGCCGTGTACCTCTTCGAGGGCAAGCGCTTCCATCACGGTGTCGACCTGGAGAAGGGCAACTTCGACTATTTGATGGGGTGCAACCTCGATATCGACAACCCGGACGTGCGCCAGGAGTTGCGCCACTGGGGGGCGTGGTACCTGGAGACGACGGGGGTCGACGGGTTCCGGTTCGACGCCGTCAAGCACGTCGAGGCGGGCTTCTTCGTCGAATGGCTCGAGCGCCTCCGGCA
>PWQI01000283.1 GCA_003556805.1 Trueperaceae bacterium
GAGGGTGCCACGTGGACGCTCGACGCCCGCGCTGCGCTCGGGACGCGCGTCGAGCTCTCGCTCTGGCGCGGCGACGAGCGCTTGGCCGTACAGGCGGGTGACCCAGGGCGCGGCATCGGCTTCACCGACCTCGACCTCCCGGCGGGTGACTACCGGTTGGAGGTGCGCGGCGTCGGCGACGAGGCGGCGCCTGTGCTCGTCACCAGCGAACGCCGCGAGGCGCGCGTCGAGGACGGCGTCGTGCGCGAGCGCGAGCCGAACGACACGTGGGACACCGCGAACGAACTCCCGCTCGACGAGCCGCTCGAAGGGCAGCTCACCCAAGGGGACGTCGACCACTTCGTCTTCCGCTCCGACGGCGCGTTCGCGCAGCGCCTCAACGACCTCGTCGTCGAGGCCGACGGCGATATCGTGATCGGCCTGTACGACGAGGAGCGCGATCTGCTGCTCGAGCGACGCGGCGTGGGCGGCACGATCCGCAGCCTGTTCCTGCCGGAGGGGTGGTACGGGCTGCGCCTCTCCGGTGACGTCACACCGTACAGGCTCTCGTTTCGCAACGCCGGATCGTTCGACGAGTCGATCGAGCGCGAGCCGAACGACACGCCCGAGACCGCGCAGCCCCTCGGGGACGCCCTCTCGGTCAGTGGGTTCCTGTCGATGAACGACGTCGACGTGTTCTCCTTCGACGTGCCAGACGGCGGCGTGCGTTACCGCGTGCAGGCCCTCGGGCGGAGCGACGGTGTGCAGCGCCTGGCGGTCCTCGACGAACGCGGCCGGACCATTGAGGCCGTCGACGCCGAGGGCGGCCGGGCCCGCGTGGACGAGGTCGCACTCCAGCCGGGCCGCTACCTCGTCTCCATCGAAGGCGTCGAGGCCGAGTACGCGCTGCGGTTGATCGACCTCGGCGCGCTCGACGCCCGACCGGCCGACCTCGAGGCGCGCTCCGAGGACGGCGCGACCGCCGTCTCGGTCGCGACGGTCGAGACGCCCTCGGTCGACGAGCGGGCCCGCGCGGTCGAGGCCGAGCGGGCGACGCCGAGCGCGCCGGCGCCCGAGGCAGCACCCGAAGCGGCGCCGGAAGCGGCGCCCGAACGCACGGATGCGGCCGTCCCGGTGCGCTGCGAGCCACCCGAGGCCGTCGGCGACGACGGCGGCGCGTTCACCTTCGCGTACGACACCGCCACCGCCCTCGCCTGTGGCGACGTGCTCAACCTCACGCTGGACGCCGACCGGGTCGGCCTCGACCCCGAGGGGAGCGCCTTCGGCTTCATGTGGATCGCCGCCTCGCACCGTGGCACCGTCATCAAGATCGACACCGACACCGGTGAGGTGAAGGGCGAGTACTGGACCGGCCCGGTGCTCGACCCCGAGAACCCGTCGCTCGACCCTTCGCGCACCGTGGTCGACCGCAACGGCAACGCCTGGGTCGGCAACCGATCCGACATCGACGGCGAGTACGGCTCGGTGGTCCGAATCGGCTTGCTCGAGAACGGGCAGTGCGAAGACCGGAACGGCAACGGCGTCATCGACACCTCGACCGGCCTCGGCGACGTGCGGCCGTGGACCAACGAAGGCGACGCGGACCGCCTCGGCGGCGTCAGCACCGCCGAGGACGAGTGCATCACCGTGTTCCAGACCGTCAACTCGCGCGGCGTTCGGCACGTCTCGCTCGACGCCAGCGGCGGCATCTGGGTGTCCGGCACGGTCGACACGCACTTCGACCTGCTCGACCCGGACACCGGCGAGATCCACAGGACGCATGAAGGTGTCGGCTGCGGCGGGTACGGCGGCGTGGTCGACCAGACCGGCGTCCTGTGGTCGGCCGCACCGCTCATGCGCTGGCATCCCTCCGAGCCGCTCGAGAACGCCTCCGCCTGCTTCTTCCGCGGTCCGCGGACGTACGCCATCAGCCTCGGCCGCGACGGCAGCGTCTGGGCGAGCGACTACGGCCGTAGCGTCTGCCGTTTCGACCAGGCCACCGGCGAGCGCCAGGAGTGCTTCACGCCCTCCGAGGTGCGCCGGATGAACTCCCGCGGCGTCGCCGTCACCGACGACGGGCACGTCTGGCTCGCGTACAGCTGGGGCGACTACGTGGTCCGCTTCGCTCCCGACGGCAGCGAGGTCGCCGACATCCACGTCGGCCGCGTGCCGACGGGGCTCGCCGTCGACCGCCGTGGCTTCGTGTGGGTGACCAACCAGAACGACTCGAACGCCCGCCGCATCGATCCGGCCACGAACGAGATCGACCTGACCGTCGACCTCGACGCGGCGTTCACCGGCGACCCGGACGCGCTGCCGTTCTACGACGCCGCGCGTCCCTACACGTACTCCGACATGACCGGTCAGTTGGTGTTCGGGCCGCCCGATACCGGCACCTTCACCCTGCGTGTGCGCGGGCCCGCCTTCGCCAACCGCTGGGACACGCTCCGCTACGACGCCGACGTGCCGCCGGGTGCCGACCTGCAGGTGCGCGTCTCGAGCGGCAGCACGGCCGACGGCGCGGCGGGCCGGCGCCTCGTTGCGAGCGGCGAAGCGCTCGATCTCGAGGGCGCCGTCCTCACGATCGAGGTGAGCATGCGGCGCGCCCCCGACGGCGCCACGCCGACGTTCGGTGGCCTGATCGTCGAGGGCGAGGCGATACCGCTCGACGACGGCTCGATCCGCGTCACCGCGCCGCCCGACCTGGTGGCGAGCTCGAACGCCGTCGAGTTGATCCTCGACGGCTCGGGCACGATGGGCCAGCTCCTGCCGACGGGGCAGTCGCGCTGGGAAGCGGCGCGCGACGCCGTGCTCGATCTCGCGGACGGCGCCTTCCCGACCGGCCTGCCCGTGGCTCTGCGCGTCTATGGGCACGTCCAACCGCTGTCGTGCGAGATGCGCTTGGAAGTGCCGCTCGAGCCGTTCGACGAGGCGGTCGTGCGGGCGGCGGTCGAAGGCGTGCAACCGGTGCTGCTGGGGCGCACGCCGCTCGCGGACGCACTGCTCGCCGCCGGCGACGACTTGGCCGAGGCCGCGGGGCAGCGGCTGATCGTCCTGCTCACCGACGGCAACGAGACCTGCGACGGCGATCCCGAGGCGGCCATACGCTCGCTGCGCGAGCGCGACCTCGCCACCGTCAACATCATCGGCTTCGCGCTCGAAGAGCCCGAGACGCTCGAACGGCTGACGCGCTGGGCGGCGATCGGCGGCGGCTCGTTCTTCGACCCGAACACGGCGGGCGAGCTGAGCGACGCCTTCCGCTCCGCGCTGCAACCGGAGTTCGTGGTGCTCGCCGAGGACGACGCCATCGTGGCGCGCGGGCGCGTGAACGGCGACCCGGTCGCCGTCCCGTCGGGCATCTACCGCGTCCAGGTGTACTCGGCGCCCGGGCGCGTCCTCGAGGGGGTGGAGGTGCGCGAGCGCGACGTGTCGCTCACGGTCGGGCTGCGCGGGGAGTGAGGTAGACCCGGTCACCACCAGCGCGGCACGCGCTCGCGGTACGACGCGTACGCGTCACCGAAGTCGCGCGCCAGGACCGGCTCTTCGAAGCGCACCACGCGCCGATGGAACGACGCGGCGAGCACGAGGCCGTACACCAGCAGGGCCGCCGACCCGTACACGGTCGCCAGGCCGAGCACGACGGCGACCACGGCCACGTACATCGGGTTGCGTGAGCGGGCGTACGGTCCGGTCGTGACGAGCTCGCGGGGCGGGTCGTGCGGCGATGGCGTGCCGCGACCCGCGGTCGCGAAGCCCCAGGCGCACCAGCCGTACAGCCCGACGCCGAACGCGATCGGCACCGCGCCGAGCCAACCGAGCAGCGCGGCGTCCAGGCGCCAGCCGCTCGGCTCGAGCGCCAGCAGCCCCCACGGGATCAGACCGGCGACCGTGCCGGGCACGATCACCGTGAACACCAGCGTGCGTGCGAGCGGTCC
>PWQI01000084.1 GCA_003556805.1 Trueperaceae bacterium
GAGGGGCCCATGATCGCGACGAACTCGCCCGCGCCGATGTCGACGGAGACGTCGTCGAGGACGTTGCGGCGCTCGCGCCCCACGCCGAATGACTTGACGATGTGTTCAGCAACGATGATCGATTCCATGGCTCACTCCCGGATGCTCTCGGAGACTTGGATCGTGCCTGCGTCCAACGTTCCGAACACCGTGGCCAACAGCACCGAGAGGGCCATCAGTGTGGGAGCGATCAGGTACGCCTCGAGCGGGTTGACGACGAACGCGAACGACGAGGCGCCGAACGAGCCGATCACGGCGCCGGCGAGTGACTGTCCGAGCGTGTTCGCCAGGACCGTGCCGAGCAGCACCCCGATGACGAGGACGAACACCGAGCGAACCAGGTACTGCGTCTTGATGTCCGCTGCCGTGAACCCGAGCGACTTCAGGACGGCGATCGTGTAGCGATCCTTCGAGATCAGCATGCGCATGAAGAGCAGCGTGATCAGTGCGGTGATGACCAGCGACACGCCGGTGGACGCGTAGGAAGCCGTTCCCACGGCGCTGATGGTGGGTCCGTAGGTCTGCGAGACGAAGTCGTCCATCCCCGAGACCTTGGCGTAGCCGAACCTCGCGGCGTACTCCGCGGCCTTCTCAGCGACCAGGGAGGCGTCCGAGAGTTCGACGCCGACGGCGCTCCACATGGTGTCCGCGCCGTCGTCGGCGAAGGCCGCCTTGGCCGTCTTGCCGCCGTTGGTCACGTCGGAGTAGATCCCGCTTACCGTGAGGTCCCTCACCTGCCCCGCGACAACGACCGGAACGACGTCCCCCACGGTCTTGCCCATCTCTCTGGCGCTCAGCATGGAGAGCGCGATCTCGTGGTCCGTCGTGGGCTGGCGCCCGTCGGCGTAGCTCAAGGGGAAGATCGAATGGTCGCCGAGCTCGACGACGATCCGCACCGCCGACCCATCGCTCGCGCGTGCCTCGAGCGCCTTGGTCGTCAGCACGACGAAAGCGGCCACGTCACCGTCACGTTCGAGCGCCGCGGCGATCTCCGCGGTCTTGGCCGAGACGTCGTCGGTCTGCTGCACGTCGAGGCGCAGGTCGATGTCGCCGACCCCCATGTAGGTGATGAAGCTCCTCGACGAGATGGTGTTGTGCAACGAGCGCGGCATGATGATGATGAACGCCGTGAGCACGAGCACGGCGAGCATGGTGGCGAAGAGCTTCCTGCGGACGAGCACGTCCTTGAGGCCGAGGAAGGCGTTGGCGCCGAGTCGATGGTTCGCACTCAGCCGGAAGCGCTTGCTTCCGCTGGGAACATCCTGCGACACGCCGAAGCGGATGGCCTCCGCGGCGGGGATCGTGTGGAACCGGCCCAGCGCCGCGTACACGAAGCCGGTGATCGCCACGAACACCAGCACGACGCCCAGCAAGCCCAGGAACGGGGCCCAGGCGGCGCTGGCGCTCTCGCCCATGTACAGGCGGATGTTCGCGAGCAGCGCATCCTGGAAGAGGTACGAGAGACCGTATCCGAGCAGGCAGCCTGCCGCCGCGATGAAGGCGTACTTCGCCAGGTAGATCCGTTTGATGTCGGAGACACGCATCCCGATGGCCTTCATCACGCCGATCTCGCGATAATCGTCCTCGATCTTCGCCAACAGCGTGAAGCGGATGCACAAGAAGGCGATGGCGATCACCAGCACGCTGATCAGGAGGATCACCGCGATCATCAAGCCGTCGGACAGGCCGTTGATCACCCTGAAGAACGGGTACGTGATCGTCGGACCGTTCGCTTCGAGCCCAGCGGCGACGTACGCGTCCTGGAACGCGCCCAGAGCGGCCAGGTCGTGGAGCCTGAACTCGATCAGGTACTCCACGCTGCCGCGCGGCTCGAGAGCCGCGAAGTCGTCGCTGCTCACGAGGAAGCGCTTGGACGAGGAGAGCAGCGGCTGCATCTGCGAGTCGCGGAGGGGTCCCGCGATGGTCAACGGCCTGCCCGCGACGCTCACGGTGTCGCCGACCCGAGCGGTGCCGTCTTGCATGTAGGTGATGGGGACGTAGATCTGCCCGTCGGACACCGTGATGGCGTTCCCGTCGAGGTCGAGCAGGAAGTCGAAGCGCTCGCTCTGCACCGAGAGCCCGTTGTCCTGGACGCTACCGGCGAGCGAGCCGCCGGCGAACACGAACTGCGAGCCGTCCAGGTTCAGGAACTCGAGCACCTGGAAGTCCGCGACGTGTTCGTTGCGTTCGACGAACGCCGCCAGACGCGCGGCGTCCAACTCGCCCGCGTGCATCTGCATGAAGTGCGGCGTCTTCGCGCGGGTCATCATGGTGTCGATCGCGCCTGAGAGGTTGACGACGAGCGTCGCCGCCAGCGCCACGAGCATCGCGGCCGCGGCGACGAACAGCATCGTGGTCAGCGTGACGGCCTTGCTCCTGAGAACGTCGTTTCGAATGACTCGAGCGAGCATGCGGTCCCTCTCCGTCCTAGTCTCGGCGTGCCATCAGCGAGCCATCTCGGCTGCGGCCTTTATATCGACGAGCAGTCGTGCGTACTCTGCGGGCCGCTCGACGTTGGCGCGGTGGCTCGATCCCTCGAACACCACCCAGTGCTTCTCGGGCGCCTGCAGCGCCTCGAACCAGGCCCGCGCCGGCTCGATGCGGCCGCGCGCCTCGTGAGCGCCCATCACCAACCAAACCGGGACCTCGAGGGACGACACCAGCTCACGCAGGTCGAGCTCCTGCACCTGCGGGTACAGGCGTGCGTACGTGTCGGCGAGTCCGCGAATGGCACCGAGGCTGTCCATCACGCTGAACTCGGGCGTGAAGATGGTCGCGGTCATCTCGGTGCGGCCGTCGAACTCGGGGTACGGGTTGAGCCGACGCTCGGGACCCACGATGACCGGATACGAGCCGATCAGGTCGGCGTAGGGCGGAGGGCCCATCGCCTCGAGCCGAGCCACGAGCGCGGTGTCGCCGCGCGAGCGCGCCCACGCCAACGTGTCCTGGTAGAACAGCCGGTCGGTCTCGCGGATGTCGACCATCTGCCCGGTGCCGATCAACGCGTGGTACAGCTCCGGTCGGCGCTGCGCGGCGAGCGTGGCCGGAATCGTGCCCCACGACTGCCCGGCGATGTAGATGCGCTCGACGCCGAAGCGAGCCGCGAGATACTCGCTCACCTCGATCGTGTCCGCCACCACCTGCTCCAGAGTGAGTGTCGCCGCGGGATCGAAGGCGGGGTACGACTTGCCGCTGCCTCGCTGGTCCCAGGTCGCCACCACGAAGTGCTGCTCCAGGCCGGTGTCGAGCCGCATGGCGCCGATGTCCGTGCCGCCCGGTCCGCCCGCGAGGTGGAGCAGCACCGGTAGCGAGGTGCTGCGCCCACGGATCATGATCGCCTGCGCATGCCCACCGATCTCGGCAGTGGCCAGCTCGGCGATGCTCCCTGGCACCACCCGGCCGTCGGCACCGAGGATCGGTGCGGTCGTCGCAGGCCTCGCGACGACCACGCCCACGACCGCGAGGACGACGGCGAGCGCGGACGCGGCGATCCAGCCGCCGGCGCCGAGCGGAGTCGATACCGGCACGCCGAGCCGTGGGGCCACGGCGAGACCGACCAGTCCCCCCAGCACCATCGGTGCCACGGCCACGATGCCGTGGGGCACCCTACCGAGCAGGAAGGAGAGCACGTGGAGGAGGCCGAACGAGGCCGGGGCGTCGACGGTCGGGCCCCACGCGCCCATGCGGGCCAGCTCGAAGACGGCGGCGAACGCTACGGGCGCCAGAACGAGCGCCCAGCGGCTGCCGGTCACGGCCGACACGATCAGTCCGACGGCGAGGGCGACGACCATCGTCACGAGCGCCTGTTGGGCGGTGACGGGGCCGCGCGGCGTGAAGAGCGCGCTGAGCAGCGCGAACGCGAGCACGCTCGCGC
>PWQI01000348.1 GCA_003556805.1 Trueperaceae bacterium
AAGACGCTCAGGAACATCCAGAGCATCTATGTCAAGGACATGCAGGCCATCGTCGAGAACGATCGGATCGTGCAGTACCGGATCAACGCGAAGATCTCGTTCCTGCTCGACGGGGACGGCTAGTTTCGCCGATACCGCGCATGGCGTGAACCGCTGTGCCCAGCGTGAGCCGCAACGCAGTGGACTCGGGTGAACGCGAGCCCTGGTTGTGGTCGTGCACGGCTCCCCCGCGTCGTAGCCTGACGCCAGCGCCGGTCAGCTCCAGCGACCGGCCAGGGGGAGTGCATGGCGAACATCGGCTTCATCCAGCACCGCCTGGGGCGCACCGACGGCGTGTCGCTCGAGGTGGACAAGTTCCGCGCGGTGCTCGAGCGCAACGGGCACAACGTCCACTACTGCGCGGGCAACGACGACGTCCCGGGCGGGCAGCGCATTCCCGAGCTCTACCCGTTCCACCCCGTCACGCAGCGGATCCTCATGAACGCCACGCGCGAGTTGACCGACTACGGCTCGCCGGCGGCTCTGATGCGCGAGGTGCGCGAGCACGCGGACCGGATCAAACCGGGCTTCCTGCGCTTCATCCGCGACAACCGCCTCGACCTGGTCTTCCCGAACAACCTCCTCTCGGTGGGCTACAACCTCGCCGGGATGCTCGCTCTGGGCGAAGCGATCCGCGAGACCGGCGTGCGGACGGTGTGCCACAACCACGACTTCTGGTGGGAGGACAGCGGCGAGGTGTACCCGACCTGCCCGGAGGTGGTCGCCTTCTTCGAGGAGCACGCGCCGCCGGTGGCGCCGAACGTGCGCCACCTGGTGATCAACCGGATCGCGCAGGCCGAGCTGCGCAGGCGCAAGGGCGTGGAGAGCCGGGTGGTCCCCAACGTGTTCGACTTCGACCAGCCCGCTTGGGTCGTCGACGGCTTCAACGCCGACTTCCGGGCCGCCGTCGGCCTGCGGCCGGGCGATCTGTACTTCCTGCAGGCCACCCGCATCCTCGACCGCAAGGGCGTTGAACTGGCGATCGACGTGATCGCCGAGCTTAACCGGCCCGAATGGCGCCGGCGTCTGGAGTCCGAACCGCTGTACGACGGTCGGCGCTTCGGGCCGGATGATCGCATCGTCCTCGTGTGCGCCGGCTATGTGGAGGGCATCGGTCTGCGTGGCGGCTACGTGCAGGCGTTGGTGGACAAGGCCGCGGAGCTCGGGGTGGACGTGGTGTGGTGTGGCGAGCGCGTCAAGCACGGCCGTGGTCGCGACGAGCACGGGAAGGTCTACGCGCTGTGGGACGCCTACGTGGGTGCCGACATGGTCACCTACCCGAGCGTCTGGGAGGGGTGGGGGAACCAACTGATCGAGGCGGTGTTCGCCAGGTTGCCGGTGCTGCTGTTCGAGTACCCGGTGTACGCGTCCGACCTGCGCGACGCGGGCTTCAGCGTCGCCTCGCTGGGCGACGTTCAGGGACCGCGCGACGAGCGCGGCCTGGTGACGGTCGCCCCGGAAGCGATTCGCGCCGCAACCGAGCAGGTGATGCGCTACCTACAGGACGCAGACGCGCGGCGCGAGGCCGTCGAGCACAACGTCGAGCGCGCCCGCGCGCGCTACTCCTACGAGGCGCTCGAACGCATCCTGGACGAGGTCCTCGCGGAGAGCGACGTGCGACTGCGGGAGGGCCCGTGAGCGAACTGCCTCAATCCGAGCCCTTGTCGCCCGAAGCGTTCGCGCCGTTCGGGACGGTGCTGCGGCGCGATCCGGTCGGCGAGCCCTTCCAGAACGTGCACATAGACACGGCCAGCCGCGGTTGGCGCGTCGCCTTGCTGGAGGTGTCGGCGGGACCGTTGCGGCGCGTCCACCGTCACCCCGACACCGAGGAGTGCTTCTCACCCCTGCACGGTTCGCCCTGCATCGCGGTGGCGGAGCCGGACGACCCAACGGCGATCCGCGTGTTCCGCCTGGACGAACCCGTTTGCGTGCGTCGCAACGTCTGGCACGAGATCGTCGCCGTGGCTCAGGCGACCGTCTTCATCGCCGAGAACGCCGTCGTGACCGGCGAGCCCTTCGAGCTCGCCACGACGCTGGCCTGGGCTGCGGAGGGGCGGGTCGATCGCGCGCCTCGTTGACAACGCCCTCGCAACACTAAAGCGTTGACTTGACTATTGGGTCGATAGCGCCTATGCTCTGACCCATGCTCGAGACGACCGCGGCCGCCGACCACGTCTTCCACGCCCTGGGCGACCCGACCCGGCGCGCTATCGTGGTGCACCTGGGTCGCGGTCCCGCGTCCGTGAGTGAGCTCGCCGCGCCCTTGCCGATCAGCCTCGCTGCCGTGGTGCAGCACGTGCAGGTCTTGGAAGCCAGTGGCCTGGTCGCGACGCGCAAGCAAGGCCGTGTGCGCACCTGTCACCTGGAGACCGACGCGCTGCTGGAGGCGGAGCGCTGGCTCGCCCAACGGCGCGTCATGTGGGAGGGGCGGCTCGATCGCCTGGAGGCCCTGATGTTCGAGCGAGCGCAGACGCACGCGTCCAACGAGGAGGAGCCAGCATGAACCGACCGATGCCCACCGATCGCGCCAGCCGGATCCTGGAGATCACCCGCGTGTTCGACGCGCCGCGCGAGGAGGTGTTCCGCTTCTTCATCGAACCCGACCTCATCGCCCAGTGGTGGGGGCCGGACGGCTTCACCACCCCCGCCGGGCAGGTCGCGGTCGACGCGAAGGTCGGTGGCAAGCACCACAAGACGATGGTGCTCGAGAGCCCGGAGATCGCGGCCGGCATGGGTGTCGCGGTCGGCGCGGAGTTCCCAGACGCCGCGACGATCATCGAGATCTCGCCCCCCGGGCTCCTGGTGCTGTCCTCCGAACCGCAGCCCGAGATGGGCCTGGTCGAACGCACCATCACCCGCATCGAGCTCCACGAAGACGGTCGCGGGCGAACGCGTGTGGTGCTGGTCGACGGGCCGTACAACGACATGATGGCGCCCCATGCGGAGGCCGGCTGGACGCAGCAGCTCCGCAAGCTCGACCGCCACCTCGCGGGCTGAACACGCCGTGCGACGCCAACCTCGGTCGTGGTGACGCTCGTGCGGTACCTGATCCCGCTGGCGGACCTGTCCGTCTCGGACGCCCACGCGCTGCACGCACGCGATCACCACGATCGAACCCTCGACGTTCTTCGTGGCGCTGTCGGTCCGGTAGAGGCGTCCAGCATCGGTGGTACAAGGGGCGAATGCGCAAGCTCATAGTTCAGCAGTGGGTCACCGTCGACACCTTCGCCGCCGAGGACGACGGCGGGATGAGCTTCGTCACCGTGCAGCCCTTCGGCGTATCGCACGACGAAGACTTCAAGGCGAGCGCGCTGGCGTTCATCGACACCGTCGACACGATGATCATCGGCGCGAACACCTATGCCATGGCACGGAACTATTGGCCAACCGCCGAAGAACAAGGCGTGTACGGCGCGAGGCTCAACCGAATGTCGAAGTTCGTCGCGTCGACGACGCTCACTGACGCGCCCTGGGGTGCCTTCCCTGCCGCGACCATCACGCGCGACGCCGTGGCCACCAGCCGCGAGCTGAAGCGGCAGAACGGTAAGGACCTCTGGGTGTGGGGCAGCCTGACGCTCGTGCGATCCCTGTTCGAGGCAGGTCTCGTCGACGAGGTCCAGATGCGGATCTGCCCCACGACGCGGGGAACGGGAACCCCCATGTTCGCCGACCGACGCGACCTGCGCCTCATCGAAGCGAGCTCGTTCGACAACGGCGTCGCACTGCTGCGTTACGACGTCGTGACGTAGGGAGCGGGGTGACGGATGGAAGTGGATGCAGCGGCGAACTGCGCCGCTCTACGGCTGGGGCCGAACCTGCACCGTTCGGTCCGCACGCTGGCATAGTGGGCGCATGGCGATCGAGGTCCGGC
>PWQI01000063.1 GCA_003556805.1 Trueperaceae bacterium
CACGGCCTGGTGCGCGGCTACGGCCGCCGCGCCGTCCTCAAGGGCCTCGACCTCGAGGTGAGCCGGGGCAAGGTCGTCGCGCTCTTCGGCGCGAACGGTGCCGGCAAGACGACGCTGCTGCGGCTGCTCGCGACGCGGCTGCGGCCGAGCGGCGGGCGCGCCCTGGTGTTCGGCCACGACGTCGTGACCAGTGGGCACGAGGTGCGGCGGCGCATCGCCACGCTGGCGGTGTTCGGCGGCGCCTACGCCACGCTCACTGCGCGAGAGCACCTGCGCCTCGACGCCGCCCTGCGCGACATGGCGAACGACGACGACGCCTTCACCGCACTCCTCGACCGAGTCGGCCTCGCGGACGCCGCCGACGCGCTCGTGCGGACGTACTCCAGCGGCATGCGCAAGCGCCTCGGCCTGGCGCGCCTGCTGGCAGCCGACGCCGCCCTGTGGCTGCTCGACGAGCCCCACGCCGCGTTGGACCACGCCGGTCAAGACCTGCTCGACGCCCTCGTCGCCGAGGCGAAAGGCCGCGGCGCCACGGTGTTGATGGCCACGCACGAGCGCGATCGCAGCCGGCGACTCGCCGACGCGAGCCTGGTGCTCGACGACGGGCGCCTGCGCCTCCTCCAACCCGGTGCGTCACCGTGAACGACCTGCTGGCCGTCCTGTGGGTGGCGCGCAAGGACCTGCTGCACGAGACGCGAAGCAAGGCGACCACCGTGGCGACGCTGTTCTTCTCCGCCGTCACGTTGGTCGTGCTGGCGTTCGCCATCGGCCAGGACGAGGCGCTGCTGCGCGGTGCCGCCACGGGGGCGCTGTGGGTGGCGCTGGCGTTCGCCGGCGTGATCTCGGCGGCGCAGTCGTACCAGGCCGACCTCGAGGACGGCGCCTTCGACCACCTGCTGACCACGCCGGTGCCGCGCGCCGCCGTCTACCTGGGCAAGCTGCTGGCGAACTGGCTGTTCATGCTGCTGCTCGGGCTGCTCATGCTCCCCGTCACCTTCGTGCTCTACGGCGCGGCCTGGCCCGCCGCCTGGCCCTGGTTGCTCGCCACGCTGGCGCTGGGCCCCCTCGGCTTCGCCCTGATCGCCGTGTTCTACGCTGGCCTCACGGCCAACCTGCGGGCCCGCGAGTCGCTGCTGCCCGTTCTGATGTTCCCGATCGTCGTGCCGATCCTGCTCGCCTCGGTGCGTGCCAGCGGCGCGTTGGTGGGCTCGGACGACCTCGCACTCGCCCAGGGTTGGCTACGATTGCTCGTGGGGTTCGACCTCGTCTACGCTGTGCTCTGTACGGCGATCTACCACTTCGTCGTGGAAGAGTGAGCGGCATGATGCAAGGCGTTGCGTGTGGGCTCGGCCGGTTTCCACGGCGCGAGCCCAGGAGGAGAGCGAGATGATGGATGCGAGCGTGCGGCTGCGGCGCCCGGCCTGGTTGCGGGCGTGGGGTGTGGCGCTTGTCCCGCTGTTCCTGACTGCGGCCTACCTGGGCCTGGTGTGGAGCCCGCAGGACGTCAACCAAGGCAACCTGATCCGCATCATGTACGCCCACGTGTCGGTGGCCTGGATCGGCTTCGTTGCCGTGGGCCTCACCGCGCTGTTCGGCGCCCTGTACCTGTGGCGCGGCAAACGTCGTGACGACGTGCTGGCGGTCGCCTCCGGCGAGATGGCCCTGCTCTTCTCGGCGCTCACCATCATCGGCGGGATGACCTACTCGCGACCCACCCTGAACACGTTCTGGACGTGGGACGCGAAGCTGACGCTCACGGCCCTGATGGTGGCGCTGCTCGTGGGTTACTTCATCGTGCGCGCGCTCATCGACGATCCGGTGCGGCGCGGGCGCGTGTCGGCGGTGGTGGCGATCATCGTCGCCGCCAGCCTGCCCTTCAACTACCTGGCCGCCGAGTGGTTCCGGACGCTGCACCCGTCGCGAGCGATCGCGCTCGACGGCAGCGGCGTCACCATGGCGCCAGAGATGCTGTTCACGCTGCTCTTCAACACCGTGGTGGCCGGGCTGGTGTACGCCTGGTTCATGGTGGATCGCGCCCGGCTCGGGCGCATCGAAGCGCAGCTCGAGGCGGAGCGGGCTGAGCGCGAGCTCGCGTCGGTGCCGTCGGGAGGTGTGGTCCGTGTTTGAGGGTTGGAGTCATTGGGTCTGGGTGACCATCGCTTGGTCGCAGGTCGTGCTCGCCTACGCCGGCTACCTGGCATACTTGGGCTGGCGCAAACGTCGTCTGCTCGCTGACGCCGACGCCGTCCGCATCATCACCGCCGACACGGCCGAGGGCGAGGCATGAAGCGCCGCGTCGCGCGCCGCCTCGGTATCGCGCCCCGGCGCGTCGTGTACGCCCTGCTCGGCATCGGCGTGCTGGGCGTCGCCGGCTTCATGATCAGCCAGGCGCTCAACACCGCGCTCGTGTACTTCATCCTGCCCAACGAGTACGCCCAGGAACCGGCCCAGTACGAGAACCGGCGCATCCGCCTCGGCGGCCTGGTGGCCCCCGAGAGCGTGGCCTTCAACGACCAGGACTTGCAGCTCACCTTCCTCGTCACCGATGGCATCCAGAGCTACCGTGTCGAGCACGTCGGCGCGCCGCCCGAGCTGTTCCGCGAGAACGCCGGCGTCGTGATCGAGGGGAGCTTCGACGCGGACGTGTTCGTGTCCGACAAACTGCTGATCAAGCACTCCGAGGTGTACGAGGCGCCGGAAGACGGCCACATCGACATCGAAGAGTTGCGCAGGTCGCTGCAGTGACGGGGGACCGCGGCACCCCATGTTGAGTCTCGGCGTCCTCGGTTCGGCCGCACTGACGCTGGCGCTGGCCCTCTCGGTCTACGCAGTCGTCGCCGGCGTGCTCGGCGCCGTGCGGCGCGACGCTCGGCTCCAGACCAGCGCCCGGCTCACCGCGATCGCGGTGTTCCTGGCCACCACCACCGCGATCGTGGTGATGCAGGCGGCGCTGCTGACCGACGACTTCACGGTCAAGTACGTCGCCGAACACTCCCGCATCGAGTCGCCCGTCTGGGTCAAGGTCGTGACGCTGTGGGCGGCGCTCGAGGGTTCGGTGCTGCTGTGGGCCTGGCTCCTGACCGCCTACACGGCCGTGCTGGCCCTCACGGCCCCCAACACGATCCTGCGCCCGTGGGCGCTGGTCGTGATGAACGTCGTGGCGATCTTCTTCCTGTCGGTGGTCACCTTCGCGGCCAACCCGTTCATCGTCCTGGCCAGTCCACCACTCGACGGCCCCGGCGCCAACCCGCTGCTGCAGAACCACTGGATGATGGCGGTCCACCCGGTGCTGATGTACCTGGGCTTCGTCGGCCTCACCGTCCCCTTCGCCTTCGCGATGGCCGCGCTCATCACGCGCCGGCCCGGCACGGAGTGGATGCGCCTCACGCGCCGCTGGACGCTGCTGGGCTGGGGCTTCCTGTCGGCGGCGATCGTGACGGGCGGCTGGTGGAGCTACGAGGTCCTCGGTTGGGGCGGGTACTGGGCCTGGGACCCGGTCGAGAACGTGTCGATCCTGCCATGGTTCACCGCCACCGCCTTCCTCCACAGCATCCAGGTACAGGAGCGACGACGCATGCTCAAGTCGTGGAACCTGCTCCTGATCGTGCTCACGTTCTCGCTCACCCTGCTCGGCACCTTCCTGATCCGCTCGGGGGTGGTGTCGTCGGTGCACGCGTTCGGCGACGGGCCCGTCGGTCCGTACTTCCTGACGTTCTTCGTGATCGTCGCGCTCGCCAGCATCTAGCTCGTCGTGTGGCGCTGGGACCAGATCCGCGACCGGTCCGATCTCGACGCCGTGGTGAGCCGCGAGGGCGCCTTCATCGGCGTGAACGTGCTGTTCCTGGCCATGGCCTTCGCCGTGCTGCTCGGTACGGTCTTCCCGCTCTTCGTCGAGGCGACCACCGGCGCTCGCGTGACCGTCGGCGCACCCTTCTTCGACGCCATCACGCTGCCGGTGTGGATGGTGGTGCTGCTGCTCATGGGTGTCGGCCCGCTCCTGCCGTGGCGGCGCGCCGAGACACAGACGCTGCGCAAGAACCTCGTGTTCATGACGGTCGCGCTGGTGCTGGCCGTCGTGATCGCGTTCGCGTTCGGCATGCGCAAGCCGTACCCGCTCCTGACGCTCGGCCTCGCCGGCTGGAACCTGGCCTCGGTGGGCCTCTTGCTCGCCGGCGCGATCGTGCCGCGCGCCCGCATCACCGGACGCTCGCTGGGCGAGGTGTTCACGCGCTACGCCTTCGAGCAGAAGCGCCGGGTCGGCTCGATGGTGGTGCACCTGGGCGTGATCGTGATCGCGATCGGCATCGTCGGCTCGGGCGGCTATCGCGTCGATCAGCAACTGCGCCTCGCCTACGGGGAGCGCATCCCCTACCAAGGCTACGAACTGCAGGCGCTGCGCCCCTTCGCGGAGCAGGAGGCGGGTCGCGCCTCGGTCGGCGTCGAAGTGGCGGTCTGGCGCGGTGAGAACCAGATCACGGTGCTCACACCGCGCATCAACCGCTTCGGCACGAACCAGATGACCGTCCCCACCCCCTCGGTGCACTACACCGCCGGGCACGACCTCTACCTCGCCCTCGCCGGCGCGGTCGACCCGTCGCAGGACTTCGTCATCATCCGAGCCGTCACGAGCCCGCTGATCACGTGGATCTGGTTCGGCGGCGCGATCATCGTGCTGGGTACCGCCTACGCGCTCTCGCCCGGCGACCGGCCGCTGCGTCGGCGCGTCGATGCCGAGGCACCCGTGGGGGCGGAGGCGTGAGCCGCGTTCGCCGCCTGCTGCCCGTGGTCGCCACGGTCGCGGCGTTGTCGGCGCTGTTCCTGTTCGGCCTGCTGCGCGGCAGCCCCGATCGCGACATCCCGTCGAACTTCCTCGGACGTGAGGTCCCGAACTTCGACCTGCCGTTGTACGAGCGCTACATGTCCGAGTTCGGCCCACGCCTGACGCTCGACGAGGTCCTGGGCCGACCCATGGTCATCAACTTCTGGGCGTCGTGGTGCGGCCCCTGCTACGAAGAGGCGCCACACCTGCAGCGCGCCCACGAGCGCTACGGCGACGAGGTGCTGTTCATCGGCATCCAAACGCAGGACCGTGACGCCCGCGCGGCGGGTCGCGCCTTCATCAACCAGTTCGGCCTCAGCTTCCCGAACGTGTTCGACGGCGACAGCCGCACGAGCATCGCCTACGGCCTGTTCGGCGTCCCGGAGACCTTCTTCGTGCACGCCGACGGGACGCTGCACCACAAGTACGCCGGACCGGTCACCGAGACCATCCTGAGCGAGCAGATAGGGGCGCTACGGCGATGAACGTACTCCGTCGGACCGAGTGGCCGTACACCCTGGCCCTGCTCGCTCTCGTCTGCGCCCTCGCGCTCGGTAGCGCTGCCGCGCAGGAGCGCGAACTCGACCCGCGCGTGTTCGAGATCGGTCGCGAGCTCCGTTGCCCCACCTGCGTGTCCGAATCGGTCGGCGAGTCGAACGCCGCCATCGCGCGCGAGATGCGCGTGTTGATCCAGGAGCAGCTCGATCAGGGCGCGAACCGTGCCGAGGTGCTGGCATTCTTCCAGGAGCGCTACGGCGACTGGATCCTCCAGAACCCACCGATGCGCGGGTTGAACCTGCTCGTCTGGCTCCTGCCGATCGTCGCGGTGCTCGTCGCCGTGGTCGTCATCACGCGCCTGTTGCGCCGTTGGCGGACCGCGGCGGAGCGACCCATCGACGTCGTCGACCCATCCGATCTCGATCGCGTCCGTGCGGAGCTCCGTGGTGGGCTCGGCGACGGCGCGGGCCGTTGAGGTATTCGTGCTGACCTTCGTGTTCTTGACGGTGCTCGTCCTGATCGCGGTTACCTACGCCGCGATCCCGCTCCTCGCCCCGCGCCAGACCGACCCTCTGCCCGACGAGCGCGACCCGGAACTCCTCGACCTCGAGGAGGAGCGCGAGTCGCTGTTCCGCGCCATCCGCGAGCTCGACGCCCGCGACGACATGCCCGACGCTCGCCGCGACGAGCTGCGGGCCCGCTACGAGGCGAAGGCCGCGAGCGTGCTGCGCGGCATCGACCAGCGCCACGCCGACCTCGCGGGCCGCCCACCCGAGAGCGCGAGCAGCGACGCCCAGAAGCGCCGCGCGCTGCCATTGGGCACGCTGGGGCTGCTCGGACTCATGGTGGTGACCGCCGTCGCGCTCGGGCCCTTCGTCCTCCCCCGCGTCGGCCAAGACGCGACGGTGACGACCTTCTTCGAGGCCGATCTGCGGGCGGCCGAGGCGTTGCGCGACCTGCAGCGCGCCGCCGATCGCGACGGCAGCGTGGCCTCGCTGATGCAGCTCGCCGACGCGTACTGGACGCTCGAAGACGCGCCCCAGGCCGAGGCGACCTATCGCCGTGTGCTGCTCGCCGCCCGCGAGGCCGGCGGCGACGCGCCCGTGCTCGCCTACCAACGCCTGGCGCTCCTGACGTTCGCCGACGATCCGGCCACGGCCCTCCAGTACCTGCTCGAAGCACGCCGACTCGACCCGCTCGACGCCGACACCCTGGTCGGCGTGGCGGAGCTGTCGTTCCAGTTGGGTGATCTCGACACCGCCCGCGAGGCGTACGAGACCTACGTCGAGACCCCCGCCGGCCAGGCCGACGTCGAGGCGGCCGCACGCCTGCGGCTCATCACGGGTCTCGGGCCGGTGCTCGCGGCGCTCGACGAGGAGCGCAACGCCACGACGCTCAACGCCCTCGCCGACGTCCTCTGGGACACTGGCGCGATGGAGCAAGCGGTCGAGGTGTCGTTCGAGATCCTGACCGAACACGACCCGATGGACTCGGCCGCGCTGTCGCGCACCGGCCAGCTCATGTTCCTGCGTGGGCGCACCGACGACGCCATCGAGCTCTTGGAGCGCGCCGCGATCGGCGCCGGGGGGCTCGCGGAGCTGGAGTCACAGGCCAGCCTCTTCCTGGGCAACGCCTACTTCGCCGAGGGCGACGACGAGGGCGCCGTGCGCGCCTGGACCGCCCACATCGAGCGCGTCGGCGAGGCCGCCGCAGGCCGCGTGCCCGAGTTGATCCGCACCGCCGAGGCCAGCGCCAGCGGCGACGTCGACGCGACCATCCCGATGCCCGGCATGCAGAGTCCGACCGCCCAGACCGAGGCCGACGACGAGCCCTCACCGTCGGAGCGTGCGGCAGCGGCGCTCGAGGCGGGTACGCCCGACGCCATCGCCGCGGTGGCGCAAGCGTCGTACGCCCAGCACTGCGCGATGTGCCACGGCGCCCAGGCGCAAGGCGGCAGTGGTCCCCGGCTCGCCGGCAACGCACGTTCGGCGCAGGAAGCCAACGTTCGCTCGGCGGTCACCTTCGGGCGCGGCATCATGCCCGGCTTCGGAGCGATCATGAGCGACCCCGAGATCGAGGTCATGGTGCGGTGGCTGGCCACGGACGTGGCCACGCCGCGCTGAGGCGCACCATGGCAGCGCCATCGGGACCGCCCGACCCGGGGCGTCGCACGCTCATCACCTGGTTGTGGCGCTTGCCCGTGCTGGCCGCGCTGGCGGGTGCGGGGTTCGGGGCGCGCGAGGTGTGGCGCGTGCACTTCAACAAGCCGGCGCCGGCCGATCCGCCCCGCTTCGAGCCGCGCGAGGCGACGCTCGTGGCGCCGGTGGCGAGCTTCGCCGCCCCGTGGGACGCCGTCGAGTTCGTGCTGGCCGGCTGGCCGGCACTGGCCGTGCGGCTGCCCGCTGCGGTTCCCGGCGCGCTCGTCGTCGAAGGCGTCCGGGACGGCGCAGCGACCGACGAGGCTTTCGCCGTGGCCGGCTTCAGCCGCATCTGCACGCATCAGGGCTGCCTGGTCGACCTGAACCGCGACACGGAAGCGATCGCCTTCGCCTTCAACCATCGGGGCGACACGCCCCAGCTCGCCTGCGCATGTCACTACAGCGTGTTCGATGCGACCCTCGCCGGGCGCGTCGTCAGCGGACCGGCGATCGAGCCGCTGCCGCGCATCCGGCTGCGCGTCGAGCGCTCGCCCGACACCGGTGCGCACGTCATCGTCGCGGACGGAGCCGAGACGAGCGGCTGAGACGAACCGCTGCGGGGACCCGCCGAGACCAGCGACAGGGTCGAGCCGCAGCGACGTCTATCCTGAGCGCAACGGGAGGAGAGCCCATGAACCCACTCCGCCACTTGGCCACGTTGGGGCAGTCCGTGTACCTCGACGAGATCAGCCGCACGCTGCTGCTCAGCGGCGAGCTCGAGCGGCTCATCGCCGACGACGGCTTGCACGGCGTCACCTCCAACCCGGCGATCTTCGAGAAGGCGATCGCCGGTTCGGACGCCTACGACGATGCGATCCGTGACCTTGCGGTCGCCGGGCGCTCGCCGGAGCGGATCTTCGAAGCGCTCGCCCTCGAGGACATCCAAGACGCCGCCGACCTGTTCGCCGAGACCTACCGCCGCAGCGACGGTCAGCACGGCTACGTGTCGCTCGAGGTCTCGCCGAAGCTGGCGTTCGACACCGACGGCACCATCCACGAGGCGCGCCGGCTGTGGGCGGCGCTGGATCGCCCGAACGTGCTGATCAAGGTGCCCGGCACGGCTCCGGGGCTGGCGGCGATCCGGCAGCTCACCGCCGAAGGCATCAATCTGAACGTCACGCTGCTCTTCGGACTGCCGCGCTACCAGGCGGTCGCGGAGGCCTACCGCGCGGGCCTGCGCGACCGCCTCGAGTCAGGCCGCCCACTGCACGCCATCGCGTCGGTCGCCAGCTTCTTCCTCTCGCGTATCGACGTGGCCATCGACCCGCTCCTCGATCAGGTCGCGGCGGAAGGCGGCGAGCGCGGCGAGCGGGCGGCCGCACTGCGCGGAACGGCGGCGATCGCCTCGGCGAAGCGCGCGTACGTGATCTACCACGACGTGTTCGGGGGCGACGACTTCGCGGAGCTCGTGGCGCACGGAGCTCGGCCGCAGTGGCTGCTGTGGGCGTCCACGGGCGTGAAGGACGAGCGCTACCCACCGACCAAGTACGTCGAGCCGCTCATCGGCGCGTCGACGATCACCACGTTGCCGCGCGACACGCTCGACGCGTACCGCGCGCACGGAGACCCGGCGCCGCGCCTCAGCGACGGCCTCGAGGACGCCGCACGGTCGCTGCGTGCGCTCCAGGACCTCGGGATCGACCTGGACCACGTGACGCACGTCCTCGAGGACGAGGGGGTCGAGAAGTTCGTCAAGCCCTACCAGGCGCTGCTGGAGGCGGTGGCGACGGCCGCTACGGAGGCGACGAAGAGCCCTTGAGCGCTTCCTCGGCCTCCGCCAGCCGCCGCCGCAACAGGGCCGTGTAGCCGATCAGGGTCACGAGCACGAACGCGAACCACTGCACGGCGTAGCCGAGGTGCGGTCCCGGCGCGACCTCGGGCGGCCGCGGCGGCAGCGGGAGCGTGGCGTCACCGGGCGGACGCGGGCCGGCGTCCTGCAGGATCCGCAACGGTTGCAGCGGGTACGGTACTTGTGCCGACAGACGCTCCAGGTCGACGTACGCGACCTGCGCCAAGCGTCCGTCGGGCGGGTCGCGCGGCGCGAGCGCGGCGAGCGGACCGGTCGGTGGTGTCTCGCCCGGGAAGGCCCAGCCCTCGATCGTGACGACACCGGCCGGCGGTGGCGCCGCGCTGACCGGCACGCTGTCCAGCGACTGCGGGACCCACCCCCGCTCCACCAGCACGGCGCTTCCATCGTCGAGGACGATCGGCGTGACCACGTGGTAGCCCGGCGAACCGTCGCGCGACACGGGGCGTCGGAGCACCTCGGCCGCCGCATCGAAGCTGCCGGTCACACGCACGCGCCGGAACTCGAGTGGATGCGGCGCCATGGGTGCCGGCGCCGACGGCTCTGCAGCAGCCGCCCGCAACACGCCGGCGATGTCGGTGGCCGGGATGTCGAGCCGCGCCTCGATGGCTGCGTTGCGCAAGACGTTCTGCTCGTGGCGCCGCAGCTGCCAGGCGCCGAACTGGCTGAACGACACCACGACGCTGATGGCGAGCAGGTGTCCGACGATCCAACCGGGGCTCAGGAGCGAGCGCCAGGCGCCCGAGCGGTGCACATCCACGCCTACACGAAGAGCGCTCGGTCGAGCGCCATGGACAAGAACAGCAGCGCCAGGTAGAGCATGGAGTACTTGTAGACCGGCAGCGCGCTCGCGCGGTCGACCTTTGCGCCGCTGCGCACCACCGCGAAGAGCCGCAGGACGCGCAGCGCCAGCACCACGTTCAGGGCCAACGCTGCCAGGAAGTAGCCGATGCCGAACGCGTTCAACGCGAAGGGGATCACGGTCAGCAGGATGGTCAACGCCGCGTACATCACCATCTGGATCACGGTCGCGCGTTCACCGATGACCGAGGGCGCCATGGGGATGCCCACCGCCACGTAGTCGTCCTTGATCATGAGCGCGAGCGCCCAGAAGTGGACCGGCGTCCACATGAACACGAGCGCGAAGAGCATCCACGCGAGCAGCGAGAGGTCGCCGGTCACGGCGGCCCACCCGACGAGCGGCGGAACCGCGCCGGCCGCGCCGCCGATGACGATGTTCTGCCACGTGCTGCGCTTGAGCCACATCGTGTAGATCAGGACGTAGAACGCGATACCGGCCCAGGACAACAGCGCCGCCAACAGGTTCGAGGCCGCCCAGATGGTGACGAACGACGCCACCGTGAGCGCGCCGGCGAACAGCAGGGCGTCGCGCGTCGGGATCACGTCCGTGACGGTGGGTCGTGACGCCGTGCGCTTCATGCGCCCATCGATGTCGCGATCGAACACCATGTTGAACGCCCCGGCGGCGCCAGCGGACATGGCACCGCCGACGATCAGGCCGAGGAGAGGGATCAGGCCCGGGAAGCCGCTGGCCGCGATGAACATCGCACCGACGGTGGTGAGCAGCAGGAGGCTGATCACCTTGGGCTTGGTGAGCACCACGTAGTCGCGCCAGGTCGCGCGGCGCGGGATCACGATGCCTGCCATCTCAGGCACGCTCCAGACCGGTGCGCGCCAAGCCTGCGGCGCCCCTCGCGGCGGGGATGGGGGCACCGAGCATCACGAGCGACAACGCCGCCAGCAGGCCGAACGCGGCGACGGCCAACCCGAGATGCAGCATCTGCAGCACGATCGGCGCCAGCAGCGCAAGGTTCACGGTCCCCACGCCCAGTTGCACGATGTACGTGCCGAGCAACCACTGGCGCAGCCGGTGCCCATGCGGCACCGGCTTGAGCCAGCGCGCGAGCCCGAGCGCGATGAACAGGTACACGCCCACCGCGATGGCGATCAGCGGGTGCAGGATGCGGAGCCGGATCAGCGGGTGCGACTCGGGGTCGAAGTCGGCGGCGATGCCATCGGCGAGCGACTCGGACGGGAACATGGTGTTCCCCATCGCGGCGATGCCACCGCTGAACATGAGCACCTGCATGCCGACCAGGCCGACGAGCAGAACCGTCAGCAGCAGTCCCTGCTGAGGCAGCCGCAGCGGGTACTCCGGCCGGTTGCGACGGGTGTAGACGACCGTCCCGGCGAGTGCACCGATCAGCAGCAGCGAGTTGACGAGGTGCGTCGCCACCATCAGGCCGCGGGCCGTGGACTGGTTGTCGCCAGTGAGTCCCCACAACACGGTCAGAGCGCCGAGACCGGCCTCGATGAGGAGGAAGACGAACGCCGCAAGCCCGAACACGAACGCCCCACGGTTCTCGTGGCGCTCTCGCCACACGCGGCGCGCCAGCCACGTGCCGAGGACCAGGACGACCAACGACAACAGGCGGTGCGTGAACTCGATGGCGGTATGGGCGTCGCCCGAGAGCGGGACGAGCTCGCCATGGCAGGTCGGCCAGTGCGATCCGCAGCCGGCCCCGGAACCGGTGGCGCGGACGAACGCGCCTTGCAAGATCACGACGACGTTGGCCCACAACGTCACCCACACGAGTGTCGGCGTCGTGGCCCAAGCGGGGCGGTACCGCGTCGGTTCGTTCGATGTGCTCATGCATGTCCTCGCAGGCGCCGACACTGCGGGCGCCGTGCGGCTCGTCGTGCCGCAACGTCGGCATCGTACACGTCTCCGGGCCGGCCGTGCGTGACCCCGGGCGCAGTACGGGACGAACGTCCCGGGCCGCTTCGCACACGCCGTTCTCACCCGCGGAGGCCATCGTGTGAGGCGATGCGGTCACGGATCACCCGACACGCCCCGCCCGGTCGCCGACGCGCACTCGATCGCCTCGAGTCACGCCAGACCGGCGTCGTGAGGCACGCCGAACGGGCTGCCTGGCCGGTGTTAGACTCGTCCGATCAATCCTTCCGGAGGCTCCGTTGAACACCACCTACCCCCGACGCTCGCCGCGCCATGCCGCCGCGCGGGTCCGCGCCACGCTGCACGCGCTCGCGCTCGTGCTCCTGGTCGGAGCCGCAGCGCACGCGCAGGAGGGCGCCGCACCGACGGCTGACGCCGATCGCCTCGTACGCGACGGCAACCTCTACTACGCACAGGGCGATTGCGCGCTCGCGCAGTACTTCTACCAAGAGGCGCTGAAGCGCGAGGAGAACCACCCCGAGGCGCTCGTCGGCAAGGGGCGTGCGCTCACGTGCCAAACCGCCTATCCCGCGGCGATCGACGCCTTCAGACAGTCGATCTCTGCGAACCCTCAGCACATCCCCGCCTACGTCCACCTCGCGTTGACGTACCAGGAGCAGTTCCTCGCCGATCCGGGCGGTCACGGCGGCCGGCTCGGAGACGCGCTCGATATCTTGGCGCAGGCCGAGTCGATCGCGCCGCAAGACGCAACGGTGCAGAACACGCGCGGCATCGTGCTCTACCAGGTCGGTGACCTCGGCGCCGCTCAGCAGGCGCTGGAGCGGGCCGTCGAACTCGCCACCGCCGCCGGCCTGGCCGAGCGCGAACGCTCCACCATCCACGTGAACCTCGGTCGTACCTACCGCGACCAGGACCAGCTCGAGTTGGCGCAGCAGGCGTTCCGACGGGCCGTCGTGCTCGACCCGACCAACGCCAGCGCGCACAACAACCTCGGCAACATCATGTACCGACTCGGTGACTGCGCTGGCGCCGAGTTCGAGCTCTCGCAGGCGGTGGCGCTCGCGCCGACGTCGCTGTCGGCCGTGTCGCAGCTGGCCATCGTGCTGTTCGAGTGCGGTGACGTGCCGGCATCGATCCCGCGCTTCGAGCAGGCGCTGCAACTCGACGGCGCCGTGTTCACCCCACCGCTCTTCACCTACCTGGCGCGCGCGTACCTTCAGCAGGGCCGTGTCGACGACGCCGTGCGGCGCGCCCAGCAAGGCGCGTTGTTGCCGCCCGAGTCGGCCGACGCCCACTACTACCTCGGCAGGGCGTACGAGGCCCGTCGCGCCAGCGGCGATCTCGAGAACGCGCGCCGAGCCTTCGAGCGCGCCCTCGAACTCGATCCAGGTTTCGAGAGCGCACGTACGGCCCTCGCCGACCTGCGCTAGCTCCGGCAGAGCGCTTCGAACCCGGCTCGCGCCGGCGTACCACCAACCGTAGCGTCACGCGCGCTGGCCTCCGTGCCAGCGCGCGTGGTACATTCCGGGGGTTTGGCCGGCGGCAGCGGGACGTCCGCCGGCAGACTGGTGTGGGCGCGCCGCGATGCGTGCCTCCCCGAGCGGCCTCCTCGGCCGCTGACATTCCCTCAACGTCCCGCTACGGAGGAACGGCCATGTCCTACCTGGGTATGAAGCAACTGCTCGAAGCCGGCGTGCACTTCGGTCACGAGACCAAGCGCTGGAACCCGAAGATGAAGCGCTACATCTTCGCCGAGCGCAACGGCATCTTCATCATCGACCTGCAGAAGACGCTGGTCGAGTCGGAGAAGGCGTTCAACTTCCTGCGCGACCTCGCCGGTCGCGGCGGCACCATCCTCTTCGTCGGCACCAAGAAGCAGGCGCAGGAGATCCTCGCCGCCGAGGCGAAGCGCTGCGGGATGCCGTTCATCAACGAGCGCTGGCTCGGTGGGCTTTTGACCAACTTCCGGACGATCCGTACGCGCGTCGAGCGGCTCAAGGACCTCGAGCGCAGCTTCGAGGACGAGTCGATCTTGCGCTTCAGCAAGAAGGAGCAGATCGATCTCGGCAAGGAGCTGCAGCGTCTGCAGCGTTACCTGGGCGGGATCCGCGACATGACGCGGCTGCCCGACGCGCTGTTCCTGATCGACCCGACGAAGGAGGCCATCGCGGTCAAGGAGGCCAACAAGCTCGGCATCCCCGCCGTGGCGCTGGCCGACACCGACTCCGACCCCGACGTCCTCGACTTCATCGTTCCTGGCAACGACGACGCCATCCGCTCGATCCAGCTCGTGACGGCGACGCTTGCCGACGTGATCGTAGAGGTCCGCGGTGGCGCCAGCGTTGCGCCCGATGACGGTGCCGCTGTCGCGGCTCCCCCGCCCGTCGCAGCGGTCACCATGAAGCCGATCCCCGAGTCGGCGGCCGAACGCGCCGTGCGTGAAGCCGTCGCCGACGGCGAGACCACCACCGCGACCGTGAGCGTGGCCGCCGTGCCGGTTCCGACCCCGACCGGACCGGTGGCGAGCGCCGAGCCGAGCAGCGAGATGACCGAGGACGTCGCTGCGACCGAGGCGAACGCCGAGGCCGATGACGCCGCCGCGAACGCAGCGGACGTCGAGGCCGACGCTGCCGACGCCGCCATGCAGGCCGACGACGTCGCCGTCGAGGCGGACGCAGCCGCGGAGGCCGCACGCACCGAGGCCGCCGAGGGTTCGACGGACGCCGACGCCCCAGCCGAAGCCACGGCCGACGCC
>PWQI01000152.1 GCA_003556805.1 Trueperaceae bacterium
AAAAGCCATCGCGGGACAACCACGACGATCACCTCCACGCTCCATCGTCGCAGATGGGCTGGTCGACAGCGGCCGTGTGGCCATCCACACGCTGCGGGCGACCCACGTTCGGGTCGCCCGCCACTGCTCGTGCTCGAGTCGTGATGGTCGGTCAGTCGATGCCGACGTCGGCGCAGCTGACGATGGTGGCCATCTCGTCGGGAGAGAGGTGCACCATCAGGGCGTGCGAGGCGCCGACGATCCACTCGAAGGGGACGTCGAGCGTGGCGCTGGTGCGGCCGGTGTCGCCGTCGATGTTGGGCAACGGGATGACGACGGAGCCGGCGGAGCCGCAGCGGCCGGTGTGGAAGTGGATCGGGTGGTTGCCGCCGGCGGGGGTGCCGTCGAGGACGACCTGGACGTTGGTCATGCCGTTACCGATGTCGATGATCGAGGCGGTGCCGGTGACGCCGACGCCTGCCGTGTCGGGCATGTCGAGGAACACGAAGCCACTGGCGAGCGTTTGGCCGCTGAGCGCAGCGAGCACCGCCTTGGGCAGGAGCACCGCGTCGATCACGTGGATGACGCCGTTGTCGGCGACGATGTCGGTGGCGACGACGTTGGCCTGGTCGACCATCACACCGTCATCGGTGGACACGGCGAGGTGCTCGCCCTGCACGGTGCGGGCCTTGGTCAGGTTCACGACGTCGGCAGCGCGAACGTCGCCCGACACCACGTGGTACGTGAGCACGGCGGTGAGCAGGTCGATGTCGGCGAGCACGGCATCGAGCGCGCCTTCGGGAAGAGCGTCGAAGGCGGCGTTGGTCGGAGCGAACACGGTGAAGGGGCCGTCGCCGGAGAGGACGTCGACCAGGCCAGCGGCCGTGACGGCCGTGACGAGTGTGCTGAAGTCGTCGTTGTCGACGGCGATGTCGACGATGGTCTGAGCCGAGCCGATGCTCAGGGCGAGGGCGGTGACGAGACAGATGGCGAAGCGCTGCATGCAGGACCTCCAGGAACGTGACACCGGGTAACGGTTCTCCTCGACGGTAGCGGTCGTGCGGCGTGCCGGTCTGGAAGGCACGCCACCATCGCCTTCGGCGTAGACTCGCCCGGCATGATCGAACCGTCCCCTCGCCTTGCACGCCGAATCACCCTGGCCCTGCTGGCCGTCCAGTCGCTCGGCTCGGCCGGTTCGATCGGGGTCGCCACGGTCGCTGCCATCGTGGGCGCCGAGCTCTCGGGCCGCGCCTCGCTCGCCGGCGCGCCGGGCGCCACCTACCAGGTCGGCGTCGCGTTCGCGGCGCTCTTGTGGGGGACGCTCTCGGACCGGTTGGGCCGCCGCAACGCCCTCTCGCTCGGCCTGACGACCGGCGTCATCGGCGCGTTCGGCGCGTTGCTGGGCGTCGTCACGGGCAGCTTCGGCCTGCTCCTGCTGGGCCTGGTGGTGATGGGGTCCGGAACCGCCTCGGTGCAGCTCGGCCGCTTCGCCGCGGCGGAGGTCAACCCCGTCGAGCGACGTGGGCGGGCCGTGGCGACGGTGGTCCTGGGCGGCACCTTCGGCTCGGTCGTCGGGCCGACCCTGGTGGCGCCGACAGGAGCGATCGCCACCGGCTTCGGCTGGAGCGAGCTCGCCGGTCCGTACCTGACGGTGATGGTCGTCTACCTGCTGTCGATCGTGGTGCTGCAGCTGGCGCTGCGACCCGACCCGAAGGCGATCGGCGAGGCGATCGGTCGCGCCTCCCCCGCCCCGACGCGCACGATCGCGCGGCCGCTGCGCGAGCTGGTGCGCGACCCGATGGTGGTGACGGCCGTCGTCACCGTCGTGCTCGCGCACGCCGTGATGGTCGGGCTGATGCAGATGACGTCGCTCCACATGCGCGATCACGAGCACACGCTCGCGGGCATCTCGCTGGTGTTCTCGAGCCACACCTTCGGCATGTTCGCGTTCTCGGTCGTGACGGGGCAGTTGGCGGATCGCTGGGGTCGCATCCCGGTCATCGTGACGGGCGCCCTCATCCTCATCGCGAGCTGCCTGGCGGCGCCGCTCTCGCCGCAGCTCGTACCGCTCGCGGTCGCGCTGTTCGGCCTCGGGATCGGGTGGAACATGTGCTACGTCGCCGGCTCGGCGCTGCTGTCCGACGCCCTCTCGCCGGTCGAGAAGGCGCGCACGCAGGGGCTGAACGACCTCTTCGTCGGCCTGGCCGGCGCGTCGGCCATCCTGCTGTCCGGCATGCTGTTCGCCGGCGCCGGTTACGCCGTGATGGGCATCACCGGCGCGGCGCTGACGGTGCCGATCCTGCCGCTGATGGTGTGGCTGCGGCGCCATCGCGCGGACCCGATCGCTGGTTAGGGCGCTCCGAGCCACGACCGTGCGCTGGGCGCGGTGCGACGGCCACAGTGGGTACACCTGGTAGAATTCGTGGTAGTATCTACCATTCGGAGGTCCGACGTGGCGATGAACATCAAAGACGCCCAGGTGCACGAGCTCGCCCGACGCCTCGCCGAACGGCGCGGCACCAGCCTCACCGGGGCCGTCCGCGAGGCGCTCGAGGAAGCCCTCGCCCGCTCCGGGCCGCTCGCGCGTCACGACGCGCGTCGCGAGCGCCTCGACGCCATCGCGCGCCACTGCGCCGAGCTGCCGGTGCTCGACGCCCGCTCCGCCGACGAGATCCTGGGGTACGACGAGCGCGGGCTCCCGCGGTGATCGTCATCGATACCAGCGCCATCGTCGCAACCCTCACCGGCGAGGCTGCGGGCGAGCGCGTCACCGCGGCCGTAGCGGGTGCGCCGGCGTGCCTCATGTCGGCCGCCTCCTACGTCGAGTGCGCCATCGTCCTCACGGCCCGCTACGGCGAACGGGGCGCGAACCACCTGAGGCTCTTCCTGCACGAGGCCGGCATCGACATCGTCGCCGTCGACACGGACCAAGCAGAGCTCGCGCTCGACGCCTGGACGCGTTACGGTCGCGGCCGTCACCCGGCCGCTCTGAACTACGGCGACTGCTTCTCGTACGCCCTCTGCGCATCCCGCGGCGCTCCGCTCCTCTTCGTCGGCGACGACTTCGCTGCGACCGATCTCGCCCGAGCCTGAGCATGGTACTGGGCATGGGAACGTGCGCCGCGAGGGCAACGCGTCGGACCACACGAGCGCGCCCCGACCGTGATGGTCGGGGCGCGCTCGTTCATGCCTAGCTGTGCGGGACGTGACCGAAAGCGGTCACGGTCACCGACGTGCGTTCAGCGGTTCTTCGTGATCAGGTGCGCGTCCTGGAAGGTGTTGGGGCTGTACGGGTGCACGCTCCAGCCGTCGATCCAGGGGTGGGACAGCGCGGTCTCTTCGGTGTAGTTGATGAAGGCGTAGGGCGACTCCTCGACCACGATCTGCTGGATCTCCTGGTACAGGTCGATCGAGCGCTGGCTGGTCGGATCGGTCACCGTGGCTTCGTCGAGCAGCTCGTCGACGCGTGGGTTGGCGTACTGCGTGTAGTTCGCCGAGCCGGGCGCGCCGCTGTGGAACTGGCGGATGGTCGCGCGGTCCGGGTCGAGCTGGCCGCCCCAGCCGAGGATGAACATGTCGAAGTCGGTGGTGTTCTGGATGCGCTGCAAGAACGCGCCGAACTCCTCGATGTTGGTCTGCAGCTCGAGGCCGATCTGGCTGAACTCGAAGGCCAGGATCTCGGCGATCTGCATGCGGACAGCGTTGTCGTTGGTGTAGAGGCGGAGCGGCTCGCCGAAGTCGAGGCCGGCCTCTTCGAGCAGGCTGCGAGCGAGCTCGGGGTCGTAGTCGTAGATGCGCACGTCGGGGTTGAACCACGGCATGGTCGGCAGGATCATGCTGATGCCGGGGAAGCCGTTGCCGTTCAAGACGCGCTCGACGATGGC
>PWQI01000325.1 GCA_003556805.1 Trueperaceae bacterium
ACACCGCGCCGGCGCTGCGACCCACCGCGAACGCCCTCGTCAGCGCCGTTGCGTGAACGCGGCCACCACGAACACGAGCGCCTGCGTCAAGATGATGGCGCTGCCCGTCGGCAGGTCGAACAGGTACGACAGAGCCACCCCGGCCAACGTGGTGCTCACGCCGATCAGGACCGCGAGCAGCGTCATGGACGCCATGGAGCGGGCCCAGATGCGCGCGGCCGCCGCCGGGATCACCAGGTAGGCCGCCATCAGGATGATGCCCACCACCGTCGCGCTGACGGTGATGACGACCGCCGCGAGGCCGAACAGCAGGTACTCGAGCAGGCGCGACCGGACCCCATCGGTGCGGGCGAGCTCGTCGTCGAAGGTGGCATACGCGAGCCGTCCCCACAGCGCCAACAACAGCGTGGTGGCGATCACGGCGACGACGGCGATGATCGTGAGTTCGGTGGTGCGCACGGCCAGGATGCTGCCGAACAGCAGGTCCATGACGTTGACGCCGATGTTGACGTCCGGCGGGATGCGCGAGAAGAACAGCACGCCCAGCGCCACCGAGACGGCGAAGAAGACGCCGATGGCGGTGTCGCTCGAGAGCTCGGTGCGGTCGCGCACCCAGGCGATGCCGAGCCCCGTCAGGAGCGCGAACGGGACCGCCACCCACAGCGGGTTCCGGAGCAACGCACCGCCCTGGGCGAGAGCGCCGGAGCTGACGATCACGAACGCTCCGATGCCCATCCCACCGAACGCCGCGTGGGCGAGTCCGTCACCGAGGAACGAGAGTCGACGCTGCACCACGAACACGCCGAGCAGCGCACACATCACCGCGATCATGGCGCCGGCCGCGGCCGCCCGTTGCATGAACGGGAAGGCCAACACCTGGATCAGGTCCTCGAGGCCGCTCATCACCGCAGCGCGTGCCTGTGGGTGTGCGGCACGTGGGAGTGCCCGACGTGGCCGTAGGCCTCTTGCAGGCAGGCGTCGCAGAGGACGTCGTCGGGCAGGCCGAAACCGAAGACCCTGCGGTTGAGGACCAGCACGCGGCTGGCGTGGTATCGGGCGGCCGCGAGGTCGTGCGTCACCATGGCCACCGTCGCACCGGTGCGCGCCTGGTAGCGCTCGAGCAGGTCGTAGAGGTCGTGTTCGGCGAGGTAGTCGACACCGGTCGCGGGCTCGTCGAGCAGCACGAACGCGGGCTCGCGCGCCACGGCACGGGCCAGGTAGACGCGCTGCAACTCGCCGCCCGAGAGCCGCGAGAGCGGCCTGTCGACCAGCGTCTCGGCGCCGACTTGCGCCAGGGCGGCGTGTGCCTGGTCACGCTCGCGCCGCGACGGGCGCGCCGGCCAGCTGCGCCGCAGCCCCGTGACCACCAGCTCCACGGCGGTCGCCGGGAAGGTGCGGTCGAAGGTCTTCAGCTGCGGCACGTAGCCGATGCGCTCGGGCACGTCGCCCGCGTCGCGCCCGAAGAGGGCGGCGTGGCCGCGCTGCGGCCGCAACAGGCCCAGCGCGACCTTGACGAGCGTCGACTTGCCAGCGCCGTTCGGCCCGACGATCGCGAGGAACTGCCCCTCGTCGAGATCGAAGCTGACGTCGTCGAGGACCTGTGCGTCACCGAAACGGACGCCGACGTTGTGCACGTGCAACACGGGGACGCGGCGCTGCGGCGCGGCCGAGGCGACGCGCTGGGCACCTTCGTCGGTGCGCGCCGCACTGCTCATCGCAGACCCGCGAGGATCACCGCGGCGTTGGCGCGCAGCAGCGAGGCGTAGCTGTCCCGGCCATCGAGGCCTCCAAGGGGGTCGAGTTCGAAGAGCTCGACGCCCGCCTCATCCGCGACGACCTCGGCCGGCCGGCGGTTGAGCTGCACCTCGCTGAACACCGCCTTGGCGCCGCTGCCTCGGATCAGGTCGAGGGCGTAGCGCAGGTACGCCGGGCTGGGCTCGCGTCCGGGGAACGGCTCGATCTCGACGATGAGGTCGAGCCCGTACCTGGCGGCGAAGTAGGGCCAGGCGTCGTGGAACGGGACGAAGGCGGCGCCGGCGACGGGCGCGAGCGTCTCGCGCAGTTCGGCGTCGAGTTCGAGCAACTCGCCCCGCACGCGCTCGGCGGCGGCCGCGAAGTCGGCGGCGTGGTCGGGCGCGACGTCCGTGAGCGCCTCCGCGACCAGCGTGGCCACCTCGCGCATCACCAACGGGTCGAGCCAGACGTGTGGGTTGAACCCGACGACCGCTCCGCCGGCGTCGACTGCGACCAGGTCCGGGAAGGTCTCGCGCAAGACCTCCTGGACACGGGCGTCGGCGATCGCCTCGACCAGCGGAGCGCGGCTGCCCGAGGCCTCGACGAGTTCGCGCAACCACAGGTCGAGCGCGCCGTTGAACACGACCAGGTCGGCGCGCGCGATCCGCCCCACGTCGCGCGGCGTCGGGTCGAAGGTATGGGGCGAGGCGCCGGGCGGCAGCACGCGGACCACGTCGGCGTGCTCGCCGGCGATGTCGCGGACGATGTCGAAGAGCGGATGGATCGAGACGACGACGCTCGGGCGCGCGTGGACCGCGCCGGCGAGCAACGCCAGGACGACCAGCACGCTCGTCAGAGACGCGCCCAGGCGCCAACCGAGCGACATTAGATGGGAACCGGTTCTCATGACGGCATCCTACCGCACCGTATGGCCACGCGTCGCTCCCCCCAATGCACCGCGCGAGCGCCCGTGTGGGGGCGCTCGCGCGGTGTGTCGGTGTGCCGTGATCGCGGCCCGAAGGCCGCGGGCGTCACTTGTTCGGGTTGACGAGCAGGGTGGGGTCGAGGCTACGCAGGGCCTTCGCCGAGATCCACACCCGCTGCGGCTTGCCGTCGACCCAGAGGGTCTTCTTGAGCAGGTTCGGCTTGTAGGTCCGCTTGTGCACGCCCACCTGCTTCAGGCCGACGCCGCCGCGCTTCTTGGGCGAGCCCTTGCGCGTGCTCGTGGTCTGACTGCTGGTGCGCTTGCCGGTGATCGCACAGACGCGCGGCATGGTGGTCCTCCGTGAGGCGCGGCCGCGAGCGGCCGGGCAGGGCGATGGGGTCGAACGGCCGGCGACGCGAGGCGCCGCGCGACACAACGCGCTATCGTAACACACTTCGGGCAGCGCGTCGCGTGACGCGGGCGTCAGCCCTTCGTGCGATCGGCGCGGTCGAGCGCGCCGGCGAGCTGCGACCACAGCCCGCGCAGACGGGCGACGTCCTCGTCGTCGCTCGCTGAGCGCGTCAGCACGCGACGCATGTGTCGCATCATCCCCTCCACCCGGCGCGCATCGGTGTACCCCGTACGCAAGGCCAGGGCCTCGAACTGCGCCAGCATGGCCTCGAGCTGCTCGCGGCGCGGTGCAGGGCCCGGCAGATGCGAGCCGGACGGCGCGGGAGTCGCCACGGCGCGGGTCGCCTCCGGCTCGGCCACCGGAGCCTCGGCCGGCCGGCCGACGAACCACAGGTACGCGAGCAGCACCACCGCCTGCGCCAGGTTCAGCGAGGCATAAGGCGCCGTCGGGATGGTGATCACCAGGTCGCTGCGGTCGAGCGCGGTGTTGCTCAAGCCGGTGTCCTCGGGTCCGAACACCAGCGCTCCGGCGTGCCCGTGGAGCCGCGCCAGCGCCGCCTCGGGCGTCGACGACACGTGTGCGCCCGAGGTCCGCGGCCGCGCGGAGGTGGCCACGACGACCGTGCGATCGGCGAGCGCCTCGTCGAGCGTGGCGACGATCGTCGCGGCGGCGAGCACGTCGGCGCCGTGCACCGCCATCGCCTCCGCCTCGTGTCCCAGGCGACAGCGCGGCGCGACGAGCCAGAGGTCGCCGAGGCCGAAGTTGGCCATCGCGCGCGCG
>PWQI01000257.1 GCA_003556805.1 Trueperaceae bacterium
CGCTGGAGGCCGAACTCGACACCATCCGCGAACGCGGCTTCTCGCTCTCGGACGAGGACTTCGACGCCTCGGCCCGCGGCGCGGGCGCGCCCATCTTCGCCGCCGACGGCGTCGTCGTCGGCGGCATCAGCGTCGGCGGCCCCTCGTTCCGCATCGACGACGCCACCCTCGAGCGTTTCACCGCACTCGTGACAGCCGCCGCCACCGAGATCTCCCGCACGCTCGCCCTCGCGGGCCGTTCCTGAAGGAGGAACCCACCATGTCCATCCGCCACATCGCTCTCCGCTTCGCCCTGGCCGCCGCGCTCGTCGCCGGCGCCGCAGGCGTCGCCTGGGCCCAAGAAGCCGACACCAGTGCGGTGCTCAACCTGGCCACCAACGCCGACCCCACGCTCAACCCGTGGACCCCAGGCGCAGTCATCGAGTCGAACCTGATCAACACCATCTTGTTCGACCAGCTCACCCGCTACTCCCCCGAGGACCTCACCCCCATCCCGGCGCTGGCCGTGGCCTGGGAGGCCGAAGAGGGCGGCATGTCGTGGTTGTTCGAGCTGCGCCAAGGCGTTCAGTGGTCCGATGGCGCACCGTTCGGCGCGCACGACGTCGCCTTCACCTTCAACGACGTCGTCCTGAACGCCGACCTCGGCGCCCAGAGCGCGTCGCAGTTCAACACCATCGAGCGTGTCGAGGTCATCGACGATTACACCGTGCGCTTCGTGCTCAAGCGGCCGTTCTCCGCGCTGCCCTACTACCTCGCCTCGTTCGCCGGCATCATCCCGCAGCACGTCCTCGACGACGCCGAGAACCCGCTCACCGTGGCGGAGTTCAACAAGGGCATCCCCGTCACCACTGGCCCCTTCAAGGTCGCAGAGTTCGTCCCCGGCTCGTTCGTGCGCCTCGAACCGAACCCGCTCCACTGGGCCGGCGAGCCGCAGCTGGCCGGCATGATCTTCCGCATCATCCCCGACCCGAACACCCAAGTCGCCCAGGCGCTCGCCGGTCAGCTCGACGTGGTCACGCGCCTGAGCCCCAACGTGGTCGCAAGCATCGAGGGCAGCGGCCGCCTCGAGGCGCTGCGCCAGTCGCAGAACCTGTTCTTCTTCGTCGCCCCGAACCACGACGACGAGCGCTTCGCCGACGTACGCGTCAAGCAGGCGCTGCTCATGGCCATCGACCGCCAGGCGCTGATCGACGCGCTCCTCGACGGCTTCGGCGAGGTCGCCACCGGCCCCGTGGCTACGATGCTCGGTGCGCTCTACAACGATGACGTCCAGACCTACGCTTACGATCCCGAGGCGGCCGGAGCCATGCTCGACGAGGCCGGCTGGGTACGCGGTGCGGACGGTGTGCGCGCCAAGGACGGTCAGCGCCTGGAGTTCGACATGCCGACCGGTCAGTTCGGCGACCTCGTCCCCGCCACGCTACTGGTGCAGCAGTTCTGGGAGGACATCGGCGTCATCGCCGACGTCGAGATCAAGGAGTGGAACGCCTACATCCAGGACGTCGTCCTGGCGCGCGACTACGAGGTGACCCTGGCCTGGTGGAGCATGCCCCCGACGGCCGACGTGGCGCCGTACTTCTCCTGCTCGGCCGCCAACAGCGGCAACAACATCCCGAACTACTGCAACGAGGAGCTCGACGCTCTGATGGACGCCGGTCGCGCCGCCCTGACGCTCGAAGAGCAAGTCGAGGCCTACGCCGCCATGCAGACGTTCCTCGCAGTGGAGCTCCCCTACCTCTACCTCTGGCACCCCGACATCCTCACCGCCAAGAGCGTGGCGCTGCAGGGCTTCCCCGCCATCACGGCCGCCACCGCCTTCCAACACGCGGTCGATTGGTACGTCACCCGCTGATCTGACGCCCGACCACGGGTCGGTGTTGCGCCCGCGCGAGACGCCGACCCACGAGCACGCAGGGAGGACGCGAACCCAGGCATGATCGAGTACATCGCGAGACGCTTGGTGCAGGGCGCGGTCGTCTTGTTCCTGGTATCGCTCCTCACCTTCTTCCTGATCAACCTCGCCCCCGGTGGCCCGTCGTCGCTGATCGACTTCACGACGACGACGGCAGAGCTCGAGGCACGCCTGAAACGCTTCGGCCTCGATCGCCCGGTGCACGAGCGCTACGTCACGTGGCTCACGGGTGCGCTTCGAGGAGACCTCGGCACCTCGATCAACCAGGGCCTGCCCGTATCGCGGCTGCTCGCGCAGCGCATCCAACCGACGCTCGTCCTTGGACTCACCTCGCTCGCGCTCGCAGCCGTGTTCGGCGTCGCCCTCGGACTGATCGCCGCACTGCAGCGTGACCGCTGGCCCGACCACCTCGTCAGCACCATCTCGACGCTCGGCATGTCGGTCCCGAACTTCTGGCTCGGCATCGTGGTGATCATCGTGTTCGCCGTGAACCTCGGCTGGCTCCCTGCCACGGGGAGCGCCTCGATCGGGCGCGGCTTCGACCTCGGCGACCGCGTCCGCCACCTGGTCCTCCCCGCCAGCGTCCTGGCCTTCTCGTTGATGCCGAACATCGTGCGTGTGACGCGCGCCGCGGTCCTCGAGATGCTCGCCTCGGACTTCGTGCGTACGGCGCGGGCCAAGGGCCTGCGCGAGTTCACCGTGATGGTCAAGCACACCATGCGCAACGCCCTGGTGCCGGTGGTGGCGATGCTGGGACTGATCGCGACGGTGCTGTTCAGCGGCTCGGTGGTGATCGAGAGCGTGTTCGGCTGGGCGGGCATAGGACGCCTGGCCATCGAGGCGGCCAACGGACGTGACTACCCCGTCATCCTGGGCGTGACGCTGCTCGCCGGCGCCATCGTCGTCCTCCTGAACCTGATCGTCGACCTGTTGTACGCCGTGATCGACCCGAGGATCCGCCATGATTGACGCCCCCTCGATCGGCACGCCAACGGCCACGAAGCGACGTTCGCGCCTGCTCCGAAAGCTGCTGCGTCAACCGCTCGGAATCGCCGCGCTCACCCTGCTACTCGTGCTGATCGTCGCGGTCACGTTCGGCCCGCAGTTCGTGCCGCACTCGCCCACACGCGCCAACGCGCTCAACATCCTGCAACCGCCGTCCGCGGTGCATTGGCTCGGGACCGACGAGCTCGGCCGCGACGTGTTCGCGCGCATCCTCGCCGGCGGCCGCGTCAGCATGGCCGTCGGGCTGTTCTCGATGCTCGTCGGGCTCACGCTGGGGCTCACGATCGGCGGACTGGCGGGCTACTTCGGTGGCCGCGTCGAGGCCCTCCTGATGCGCTTGGTGGACGCCTTCATGGCGATCCCCACCTTCTTCCTCATCCTCGTGATCGTCACCAGCTTCGGCAACCACCCGATCACCATCATCGTCACCGTCGGCATCGGCTTCTGGGCCCAAATGGCGCGCGTGGCCCATGCTGAGTTCAAGCGCTTCCGGCGCCACGAGTTCGTCGAGGCCTCCAAAGCGCTCGGCGGCACGCACGCGCGCGTGATGGTGCGGCACATCCTGCCGCAGGTGATGCCCCAGGCCACGGTCCTGGCCACCCTCGGCGTCGGTTGGGCGATCCTGACCGAGGCCGCGCTCTCCTATCTGGGACTCGGTATCCAACCCCCGCTCGCATCGTGGGGGAACATGCTCCAGAACGCCCAGGGGTACCTCTGGCGAGCGCCCGTCCTGGCGGTCTGGCCCGGCCTTTTCATCGCCGTCACCGTGCTCGCCTTCAACCTCCTCGGCAACTCGCTGCGCGACGTGCTCGACCCACGCTCCTAGACCACCCCGGAAGGGCCCACCATGCAACGCAAACGCTACGACGGCTACCGCTCGTTCCAGTACCTCGAACCGGGCGACTACCCGCAGGTCGAACTCGTCCCCGAGATCGACCGCGTCCCCAGCACCCGCGTCGCCACCAGCGACGCCGACGAGACTCGCGTGCGGCGCATCTTCGAGGAGCACCTGGTGATCTCGCTCCACGACCACTGCTTCGTCACACCGAAGGACCTCTCGGGGTTCCTCGAGTTCAGGCGCTGGGGACGCGAGTTCACCGGCTACGAGGGCCTCTCTGTCTCGGGCCTCGACTGCGTGTTCGACGCCATGATGGACGGCACCGCCATGATCACCTCCCGGGCCGGCTGGAAGTGGGAGGACGTGCTCTTCGACATGGGCATGCGGCTCTCGGACATCGCGCATCAGGACATGGTCAAGCTCGCCCTGACAACGGACGACATCCGCGCCGCCAAGCGCGATGGGCGCGTCGCCTTCGTGATCTCGCTCGAGGGCGCCGCCATGGTCGAGAACGAGGTCGACCGCATCGACGTCCTCTATGGCCTCGGCATGCGCTCGCTGGGCATCGCCTACAGCGAGGGCAACGCCCTCGGAGCGGGCCTGAAGGAACCGGCCCACTACGGCCTCACGGCCTTCGGACAGCGTGCCGTCAAGCGCATGAACCAGCTCGGCGTCGCGATCGACATCTCCCACGCCAACGACCAGACCTCGCTGGACACCATCAAGGCCTCGAAGCACCCGATCTTCATCACACACGCGGGCGCCCGTGCGCTGTGGGACACGCCTCGCCTCAAGCCCGACGAGGTGATCCGCGCCTGCGCCGCCGAGGGTGGCGTGATCGGCATCGAGGCGGCACCACACACGACGATCACGAAGGCGAACCTCACGCACTCGATCGAGTCGTTCATGGAGCACTTCGAGTACTGCGCCGAGCTCGTCGGCATCGACCACGTCGCCTTCGGCCCGGACGTCCTGTTCGGCGACCACGTGGGTCTGCACGGCGCACTGCGCGAGGCGCTCAGCCTCGGCGCGTCGAAGGGCACCACACCCTACCCACAGGTCGAGTTCGTCGACGGCATCGAGAACCCAGCCGAGGCCTTCCCGAACATCGTCCGCTGGCTGGTGACGCACGGCTACAGCGACGATGACATCGCCAAGGCCGTCGGCGGCAACATCATGCGGGTGCTGGACGAGGTGTGGGCACGTTGACGGAACCGCCTTCCGTGGCCTTTCCACGCGACCGCTCGTCGCTGGCCGGGCGCGTCATCGGGGTGTACGCCAGCGGCGGCGCCCCCTGGCACCACCTCGCGCTCGCGGCCGCGCACGGCGCAGCCGTCCGGGTCGTGCGTGCCGAGGACGTCGCGGCGGGCCGGCTCGACGAACTCGACGCCCTCGTCGTGCCCGGCGGGGGTGCCATCGCGATGGCTGGGCTCCTTGCGCCGCTCGGTCGCACCGGTGGCGAGCAGGTCCGCACTTGGGTCGAGCGGGGCGGCACGTACGTGTCGTCGTGCGCCGGCTCGGTGCTGCCCCTGGCGCTACACGCGGAAGCCGACGTGCTCCTGCCGACTGCCCGCTGCCTCCGGATGGTCGAGATACCCATGGCCAACCCGGGCGATGCCACGTTGGGTGGCCTCGCATCGCCCGGCGTCGGCCGCATTGAGGTGCGGCTCGACCGCGCCCACCCCTTCGCCCGCGATCTACCGGAGCGGGTCGACCTGATCCACTACAACGGACCGCTCTTCGACGTCTCGGCGCCGCCACCGGCGGTGCGCCCCTTCGCCTGGCCGACCACTGCTCGCGAGGCGTTCACGCCCGGCGAGTTCTTCTTACCGTCCGATACACCCGTGGCCACCGAGGACACCACCTTCGCACGCTGTGTCGCGCGAGGGTCGGCGACTGGGCTCGAGGCAACCGTGGGTGACGGGCGCGCCATCCTCTTCGGTTCGCACCCGGAGTTCGGGCTCGGCCCCCTCTTGCTCGGTTGGGGCGACGGGGCGTCGCTGCTCGTAGCGGCGATGGCATCGTGCCGACACTCGGACCGTCGCCCGACGAACGCGGACGATCCAGGGTGGGCGGTGCGCGCCGAGCGCCCGGAGCGTTCCATCGCGCCCCTCGCCGAAGACTCCGCCGCTGCATTGCGGATCGCCGGCGATCGCTTCGCCGCGCTCGCCGACCTGAGCGTCGACGCGTGGCTGACGCCTGATCACGCCGCGAGCTTCCACGGTCGAGACGCCCGCACCGCGTGGCGCGAGGACGCCGTCGCCGCGGCGATGGTCGCACAGGTTGCAGCGGACACGCTCGATCGGCTGGCGCCCTCCCTCCAGGAGGTAGATCGCGGCTGGCTCGATGACGCGCCGCGCGACGACCAGGACTTCGGGGCCATGGGTCTCGTCCAGCTCGTCGAACGGATTCACGCCATGCTCGGTGCGGCAGAGCGGACGGGGTGCGATGCGCCCCACCGACCCACCCACGCCTACGACCTCTTCGACCGACACCCGTTCCACCTGGCGGTCGGCAGTTACCTCTCCGCAGCCGGGCTCGTGAGCGCTGCCCTGCTCATCACCCATGTACTCGCCGCGCGCCACGCGGTGCATGTGCCCGAAGCCGCGCGACTGCTATGGCTCCCGGACACACACGACCGCACAGGAGGCAACCACTGATGTTCGTCACCGTCAACGGAGCGCGTCTGCGCGTCGACGTTCAGGGTGAGGGGCCCACCATCATCGCCCACCATGGCGCCCCGGGCCTCGGTACGCACGCGACACCCAAGCGCGCCTTCGCCCCACTGGCCGACTCCTACCGCATCGTCACCTTCGACGCCCGCGGTTCGGGCGAGTCCGACACCATCCCCCCCTACACCCACGCCCAGTGGGTGGCCGACCTCGACGCCTTGCGCAAACACTTCGGTCTCGAGCGCTTCGTGATGAAGGGCGGATCGTACGGGGGATACGTCGCGCTCGAGTACACGCTCGCGCACCCCGAGCGCGTGAGCCATCTGATCCTGCGCGACACGAGCGCCTCGCGGCGATTCGAAGCCATGGCACGGCGCAACGCGCTGGCGCGGGCCGCCGAGTTCCCCGACATCACGGAGGCGTTGCTCGACATGCTCTTCGAGGGACGCGTTCCAGACGACGAGACGATGCGCTCGGCCTACGCCACGATCGCGCCGCTCTACGACGCCAACACCGACCCCCAGAAGGCCGCAGAGCGCGTGGCGAGCGCCACCTTCCGGGCCCACACCCACAACCAGGCCTTTTCGGGCAACCTACCGAACTTCGACCTCACCGACCGCCTTCATGAGATCCAGGTCCCGACCCTGATCGTCGTCGGGCGCCACGACTGGATCACCCCCGTGGCGGCCTCGGAGGAGATCGCCGCGGGCATCCCAAACGCGGAGCTGGTGATCTTCCAACACTCTGGCCACTCGCCGCAGCTCGAGGAGAACGAGCGGTTCGTCGCGGTCGTACGCGACTTCTTGACACGACATGGGTTACCCGGGGCAACCTGACCCCCGCTCACCCCCCCGACCTGCACACACGGTCGTGGGCTTCCGGTCGACGATGTACTCACCCCTTCACGGAACCCGCGATCAACGCGGACACGAGGTAGCGCTGCAAGAACGCGAACGCGATCAGGATCGGCACGACGTTGATGACGCCAGCGGCGGCCATGCGGAAGTCTCGTTCGTCCGGACCGAGGAGCACCCAGGTCCCGACCGTGAGTGGGAGGTTCTCCGTGGAGCGCAAGAGGACCGATTCGAGCGCGAACTCGTTCCAGCCGCTGATGAAGAGCATGATCGCGACGGCCGCGAGGGCCGGTAGCATCACGGGGAGCACCACCCATGCGATGGTCTGGAGTTTGGTCGCGCCGTCCAACCAGGCCGACTCGTCGAGCTCGATGGGAATCGTGTCGAAGAAGCCGCGTGGGATCCACACCGCGAGCGGGATCGCCAGACGCCGATCGCAGCACCCATCCCGAGTTGGCCGCGCACGCCGAACGCGGTCAGCAACATGTGGACGACGAGAACCTAGGTAGCGGCTCCAGGGCCACCGCCCGTGAGGCCGAAGATCGTGTCGCAGGCGGCGAAGATCGAGATCGTACTGAAGATGAGCGATATCAAGATGACGTTCGTGATGAGCGGGAGCTTGATGTAGATCAGCTTCTGCAGGGCACATGCGCACATGAAGACCCGTCGAGCACGGCGGTTCGCTCGAACATGTTGTAGTATACGACATGATTACCGTTCCAGAAGCAGCTCGTCGCGTCGATCGCCATCCAGAGACGGTGCGGCGCTGGATCAGGTCAGGACGGCTTCGCTCCCAACGGATCGGGACGCAGCACCTGGTCGACGAGGACGAGTTGCGCGCAGTCGCGGCGGACGTCGCTCCACTCGACTTGCCGTCGGCCTGGCGGACACGTGACGATGGCTCGCCACTGCCGGATTGGGAACGCATCGTGCGTGACGGTCGCGAACGCCGCGGGTGACGCTCGTCCTCGACGCGAGTAGCGCGCTGCGAGCCATGGGCTCGAGCGCCGCACGCCGTGCGCTCGCTGGCTTCGACCTGATCGGACCGCCGTTGCTCCGATCGGAGGTGACGTCGGCGCTTCACGAGGCGGTGTGGCGTCGGCAGATCACCGAAGGCGAAGCAGACGCTCATCGCGAGGCTTTCACGTCGCTGGCGGTCGACATCGTGGCGCCAGCCGCTCTGTACGACGTCGCATGGTCGATCGCCACCGACCTCGGCCTCGCGAAGACGTACGACGCCGAGTATCTCGCGCTCGCGCGCTTGAGCCACACACGCGTGCTCACGACGGACGCTCGGCTGCGTCGCGGCGCCGCACGCACCGGGCTGGTGATCGACCCGTCCGAGCTCGACGCACGCTAACGCTTGCCGGGCCTCACATACCCACCGACCGCCGACTCAACCCCCCGCCCGACGCTTCTCGGCGGCGGAGGCCTTGTCCGCGAACTCGCGGGCGAAGATCTTGATCTCGCTCATCAGAGCGTCGTCGTTGGTGGCCGCCCGATACGTGTCGGCGAGCGACAGCAGCGTCTGGAACACGAAGTCGTTCATGTCGTCGACGGTCATGCGCTGCGTCCACAGGTCGATACGCAGCGCGTTTCGGCGCTCTGCGTCCCACAGTGCCAGGATCATGGCGTTGGCGTCTTGTGGTCCTGGCTCGGGGGCGTCGTCTGCCTCCCAACGGATGTCCTCGACACCCTGATCGCTGGTGGCGACGTCGATTCGGATCGTGGAGTTCCTGGTCATCTGGACATGCTAGCGCGCACCGCGGTCGCTACACTGCACCTCAAGGGAGGCACGTTGATGAAACCTATCGTGAGCTTGGGGTTGGTGCTCGTGATCGCCGGTGCCCTGGCGATGGTGCTGCAGATGGCCGGCGTGTTCAGCGAGACGGCCAGCCTCGACCTGGGGGCGCTCGAACTCGAGGCGTCGCGTGAGCGCGACCTGCCGTGGCTGCCGTGGGTGGCCGGTGGCGCCGTGATCGTGGGCGCGATCATGATGGTGACGGGCCGGCGCGGTTGACCGCGGCCTCATGCGCCGTGCGGTACCGTCGACAGCATGCATGACACCACGCTCAAGGGTCTGATCCTCGCGGCCGGCCTCGGAACCCGGCTGCGCCCCATCACCAGCCTGCGGCCGAAGCCGACCATCTGCGTCGCGAACAAGCCGCTGATCCACTACGCCATCGACGACCTCGTCGACGCCGGCGTTCGAGAGGTCGGGATCGTCGTCAGCCACGACACGATCGAGCACCTCGAGGAGGCGGTCGAGGGCTACCGCGACGTGCGCTACACCTTCGTGCTACAGGACCCGCCGAAGGGCCTCGCGCACGCGGTCGAGGTCTCGCGTGACTTCCTCGGCGACGACTCGTTCGTGATGTACCTGGGCGACAACCTGTTCGAGCACGGCATCACGCCGTTCGTCGACACGTTCCGAGCGAACGACGACGCGGCGGCCGTGCTCGCGTTGGTGCGGGTCGACGACCCGCGCGCGTTCGGCGTCGCGGTGATCGAGGACGGCCGCATCACGCGCCTGGTCGAGAAGCCCAAGGACCCGCCCTCCGACCTCGCCGTGGCGGGCGTATACGTGTTCGACGCGCGTATCCACGACGCCATCGAGGGCTTGGAGCCCGGCGCCAAGGGGGAGTACCAGATCACCGACGCCATCGCGCGGCTGATCGAGCGCGGCCATACCGTGCTCCCGCAGGAGGTCGGCGGCTGGTGGAAGGACACCGGCCAGGCCGACGACATCCTCGATGCGAACCGGCTCGAGCTGCTCTCACGCCGGCGCAAGATCGAGGGCACGGTCGAGGACTCGAACCTTGTGGGCGACGTCGTCGTGGCGCCTGGCGCCGTCGTGCGCCGCTCGACCGTGTTCGGTCCGGCGTTGATCGGTACGGACGCCGTTGTCGAGGACGCTTACGTCGGTCCGTTCACGAGCCTCGGTGACGGCGTGCGGTTGCGCAACGCCGAGATCGAGTACGCCGTGGTGGGGAAGCGCAGCGAGATCGACGACGTCGGCGCGCGCATCCAAGGCAGCCTGATCGGTGACGACGTGGTCATCAAAGGCGCCACCACGCGGCCCAGCACGCACCGCCTGATCGTCGGCGACATGAGCACGCTCGAACTGCAGCAGTGACGCCGCCGCCCGCCTGACCGGGCGTGAGCACGCTGAACGACCGGCGACGCCGGACCCGCGGGTCCGGCGTCTTCATGCATGTCATGCTGAATCTTGCCGGTTCGCAACTCGTCATGATACGACGTGCGTACTTCCTTTCAATTTCGGGCTGCATGGTGCCGTGCATATCACCGCATGGCTACATAGTGCTTGACATTGTGCACAGGCCTGCATAAGGTATCGCGCAGGCCGCCGACGCGGTGGCCATCCCGAGGAGGTCACGATGCGTCTCACCAAGGTCCTCTGGACCCTTGCGTTCGGTTCGCTCTCCGCGCTCGCGCTGGCGCAAGGCGAGTCGATCGCCGATCTCGCATACGCACTCGACACCATCGCTCTGCTGATGTGCGCGGTGCTCGTCATCCACATGAAGCCCGGCTTCGCACTGCTCGAGGCCGGTTTGCACGGCTCCAAGAACGCGGTCAACATCTTCATGAAGAATTACGCCACGTTCGCCATCGCCGGCATCGCCTTCTGGGCGATCGGGTTCTCGATCATGTACGGCAGCGGCCTGTTCCTGTCGGGGTACGAAGCCGACCTCTTCCCCGGCGCGGCCGACTTCTTCTTCCAGATGGTCTTCGCCGCCACGGCCGCCACCATCGTCTCGGGCGCCATCGGTGGGCGCATGAAGTTCGGCGCGTACCTCGTCTTCGCCCTGGTGATGACGGCCTTCATCTACCCCTTCCTCGGCTCCTGGCACTGGGGCGGTGGCTGGCTCGAGCAGCTCGGCTTCTACGACTTCGCCGGCTCGTCGGTGGTGCACGCGGTCGGCGGCTTCGCCGCCCTGGGCGGCATCATGGCCCTCGGACCGCGGCTCGGACGCTACGTGAACGGCAAGGTGATGGCCATGCCAGGCCACAACCTCCCGCTCGCGGGCGTGGGCGTGTTCCTGTTGTGGATCGGCTGGTTCGGGTTCAACGGCGGCTCGCAGCTCGCCTTCAGCACCGTCGAGGACGCCCAGGCGATCGCGACCGTCTTCCTGAACACCAACCTCGCGGCCGCAGCCGGCGCCTTCACGGCGCTCATGCTGTCGTGGGCGATCTTCAAGAAACCCGACTTCTCGATGACGCTCAACGGCGTGATCGCCGGCCTGGTGTCGATCACCGCCGGCCCGGACGTGATCAACGGCATCTGGGCCGTCCTGGTCGGCGCCATCGGTGGCATCGTGGTCACCTACTCGATCCTGCTGCTCGATCGCCTGAAGCTCGACGACCCGGTCGGCGCCGTCTCGGCCCACGGCACGGTGGGCGTGTGGGGAACCGTCGCGGTCGGGATCTTCGGCGGTGCCAACCTCGGCGTCCAGCTGCTCGGCACGCTCGCGTACGCCGGCGCCGCCTTCGGCCTCACCTTCGTCCTGTTCCTCGCCCTCAAGGCCGTGATGGGCATCCGCGTGCACGCCCAGGAAGAGGTCACCGGCCTCGACGTCGCCGAGCACGGTGCGGAGGCCTATCGCAACCACGACTCACTCAACGACCCCGTCCTCGTGGGCGCGGGCGACTGATCGGGGCAGCCATGAAACTGATCACCACCATCATCCGACCCGACCGTCTTCCGGCCGTCAAGGAGGCCCTCTTCGCCGCCGGCGTGCGCGGCATCACGATCGCCCGCGTCAGCGGCCACGGCGGTCAGGCCGGCATCACCGAGCAGTACCGCGGTAGCCAGTTCATGGTCGAGTTCCACGACAAGATCGAACTCAAGATCGCCGTCTCGGAGGGCTTCGTCCAGCCCACCATCGACGCCATCGTGCGCGCCGCACGCACCGGCAACGTCGGTGACGGCAAGATCTTCGTCCAGCCGCTGGAGCGCGTCGTACGCATCCGCACCGGCGAGGAGGACAGCGAAGCCCTCACCCCCGTCGGGGCCTGACCCCGCGCACAGGCACGGACGGTCTCGTCCCGACGGGGGGACCGTCCTCCGATGCCGGCGTCATGCGACCCCGGCGAACGCACCCCGCCGCCGCGAGCCCCCTCCGCGGCGGCGGGGCGTGTCGATCAGCCGCTCCCGGCAACCTCGCCGAACGCCGTCGCGGCGGCTGCGACCACCTCGTCGATCAGCTCGTCGTTCAGCGCGTACCCGAGGAACGCCGCCTCGAACGCCGACGGTGGCCAGGCCACGCCCAGGCGCAGCAGCGCCTGGAACCAACGCGCGAACGCCGCACCGTCTGCGCGCGCCGCGCTGGCGAAGTCGATCACCCGCTCCTCCGTGAAGAACACCGTCACCATCGACCCGATCTGGTTCACGCGCACGCTCACGCCGGCCTCGGCGGCCCCCTGCCGCAGGCCCTCTGCGAGGCGCGTCCCGCGCGACTCGAGCGCCAAGTAGAGGTCGGGCGTGGCGTCGATCGCCTCGAACGTCGCGATGCCGGCTGCCATCGCGAGCGGGTTCCCCGACAGCGTGCCGGCCTGGTAGACCTTGCCGGACGGCGACACGTGCTCCATCAACTCGGCGCGGCCGCCGTAGGCACCGACCGGGAGGCCGCCGCCCACGATCTTGCCCCAGCACGTGAGGTCGGGATCCAGCCCCAAGCGCTCCACGGCGCCGCCGCGCGCCAGGCGGAAGCCCGTCATCACCTCGTCGACCACCAGCAGCGCGCCGTGCTCCCGCGTCAGGACGCGCACGCGCTCCAAGAAACCGGGCTCGGCCTCGACCACGCCCATGTTGCCCGCGACCGGCTCCAGGATCACCGCCGCGACGTCGTCGCCGTGCTCGCCCATGAGCGCCTCGAGCGCAGCGGCGTCGTTCCAGGGTGCCACCAACGTCAGGCCGGCCACGGCCTCGGGCACGCCCGCCGACGACGGCACGCCGGTCGTGGCCGCGCCCGAGCCGGCGGCCACCAACAGCCCGTCGGCGTGGCCGTGGTAGTGCCCCGCGAACTTCACGATCTTCGCGCGCCCGGTCGCGCCGCGCGCCAGGCGCAGTGCGCTCATGGTCGCCTCGGTGCCCGAGTTGACCAGGCGCACGCGGTCAGCGCCGTGCACGCGTTCCAGGATGCGCTCGATCAGCTCCGTCTCGCGGCCGGTGGGGGCGCCGAACGACGTCCCCTTTTCGAGCGCGGCGCTCAGCGCTGCGATCACGTGCGGGTGCCGGTGGCCGAGGAGCATCGGTCCCCACGAGCCGTACAGGTCGATCAGGCGGTTGCCGTCGGCGTCCCACAGGTAGGGGCCGTCGGCGCGATCGATGAAGCGCGGCGTGCCGCCGACGCTGCCGAAGGCGCGCACCGGCGAGCTGACGCCGCCCGGCATCACCTCGCGGGCGCGGGCGAAGAGGGCCTCGGATCTGGTGGTCTCGGACGTTGACATACGGTCATGGTGGCATGCGCGCCCTGCTCGCGGCGTGCGTGGATACGCCCTCGTCGATCCCGGGTGCGGTGGGTCTCCGTACGCAACCCTTGGCGAGGATGGCCGCGAGGGTGGCCGGCTCACTCACCATCGCGTCGTGGCAGGTGTCGATCTCGATCACCTCGTCCACGTCGCCGAGGTTGGCGATGGAAGCCCGCTGTTGGCGCGGTCGATTCGCGCGATCACGCAACGTGAGGAGCCACGTCCGAGGAACCGACGCGGGAAGGCCTGTCCGACGCACCGGCTCATGGAACGGTCCCGGCGCCTCGGGGCACAACTGGGCGTAGACCACCTCGCGTTGCTCGGGCGTCATCCCATTACAGAAGAACAGGCCGGCGAAGAACCGTCCGGGCGGAGGCACGGCTCGCCCGGGGCGAAGCGCACGGGCGATGAACCAGCGCACGGGTCGCGGGATCGTCGAGAGGTTCGAGGCGCCCTCGGGCGGGATGACCGCCGAGATGAGCACCAGCCGGGCCACGCGAGCTGCGCCCAACCTGGTGACGACGGCCGGCGCCGTCAAGCCTCCCAGCGAATGGGCGACGACGACGACCTCGTCGAGTCCGGCGCGCTCGATCTGCTCGACGACGCTATCGGCCCATCGAGCGATCGTGAGCGTGCGGAGATCGCCCGGCGTCGCACCGCGCCCGGGCAGGTCGACGGCCAGCACCGGAAGGTCAGGGGCGAGCGCTTCGATCGCCGCCACCGTCGGGGCCCAGCAACGGCCGCTATGGAACGCACCGTGGATGAGCACGAGGCCCGGCCGACGGCTGGTCATAGGTGTGGTCGCCACGCAGGACTCCACTTCTCCGGGTGCCCGCCTCGCTCGATACCTTCTACATCGTACCAGCC
>PWQI01000249.1 GCA_003556805.1 Trueperaceae bacterium
CCGCCAACCCCCACAGCGACCACGTCCATCCGAACGTGATGGCGAGGAACGGCCCGACGGTCGGGCGGACGACCTGCCCTGCCTCCGAGGGTGCTGTGCGCATGATGCGAGCATACGGCTGGCCGTGCGGGGTTGCGTCACGAGGCAGAGGGTGGCCCCATCGGGACGCTCGGCCCACGCGGTGGTAGCCTCGAGCGGATCTCGAGATCGCGGCGATGCGCTCGCCTCGCGACCGGCGCTCGACCGCTTGCCGTGGTGTCGCACCGCCCCTATCGCCTCGCCCCGAGCGTGGAGGGAGCCATGAACGCAACGGACGCGCCACGTCGACCTGCCGACGACGAGTTCGTCATGCCGAGCCTGAGGATCGACGGGCGCGTCGCCCTCGTGACCGGCGGTGGGCGCGGGCTCGGCCTCGGCATGGCGCTCGCGCTTGCCCACGCCGGCGCCGACGTCGCCCTGGCGGCGCGGACGCGAGACGAGCTGGAGGTCGCCGCCGGCCTCGTCCGGGGCACGGGTCGTGAGGCCCTCGTGGTGCCGACCGACGTGGCGCAGGTCGCCGAGGTCGAGGCCATGGTCGACTCCGTCGGGGAGCACTTCGGCCGCATCGACGTCCTCGTCAACGCCGCGGGCGTGAACATCCGCAAGCCGAGCAGCGAGTTCACCGAGGCCGAGTGGGACCGGCTCCTCGCCGTGAACCTCAAGGGTGCCTTCTTCGCGTGTCAGGCCGCGGCGCGCTGGATGCGCCGCGGGGGCGGCGGGAAGATCATCAACCTCGGGTCGCTCTCGTTCGAGATCGTCGTGCCCAACATCGGCCTCTACGCCATCAGCAAGGGCGGCATGCGGCAGATGACGCGTGCCCTCGCGGTGGAGTGGGCGATCGATGGCATCAACGTCAACGCCATCGCGCCCGGGAGGTTCTGGACCGCGATGACCGACGCGGTGTTCTCCGACCCGGCACTGCATGAGAGCGCCGTGTCGGTCATCCCGCTGCGGCGTCCCGGCGTCCCCGCCGACCTCGCCGGCGCCACGGTGCTGCTCGCGTCGGACGCCTCGAACTACATCACCGGGCAGACGATCGTGATCGACGGCGGCTGGCTCGTGGCGGGCGGCACGCGGGCATGACGACCGGCCGGCCCGCAGGAGGTGCACGCATGCACGCGCTCATGCTGAAGGCGTTCTCCGAACTCGTCCTGGTCGAGATGCCGATCCCTCGACCCGAGCGGCCGGACGACGTGCTGATCGAGGTCGAGGCCGCCGGTGTGTGCGGGTCCGACCTCCACGGCTACACGGGCCAATCGGGCCGCCGGACCCCGCCGCTCGTGATGGGGCACGAGGCGACCGGCCGGGTCGTGGAGACGGGCGAGGGCGTCGGCGATCTCGCGGTCGGGACGCGTGTCGCGATCCACCCGATCGACGACGCAGGCGGCGTGCGCCGCCTGATGGGGAAGGACGCGCCGGGGGCGTTCGCTCAGTACGTCGTGTGGCCGGCGAGGAACCTCGTGCCTCTCCCCGACACCGTGACGTTCGAGCAGGGGGCCCTCGTGGAGCCCCTCGCCGTCGCGGTCCGTGCGGTCAACCGGGCGGGCATGGTCGGTGCGACGTCGGCCGTCGTCGTGGGGGCGGGGACGATCGGGCTGCTGGTCGCGTCGGTGCTCAAGCACCGCGGTGTGGCCACGGTGGTGATCAGCGACCCGAGCGCCGAGCGGCGCGCCGTCGCCACCGGCATGCGGCTCGGCGTGGCGGTGGACCCGCACCAGGTCGATGTCGAACAGGCCGTTCGCGATCTGACCGGCGGCCTGGGCGCGGACGTCGCGTTCGAGGCCGTCGGTATCGCTGCGACCGTGGCCCAGGCACACGCCGTCGTGAGGTACGGGGGAACGATCGTCTGGGTCGGAAACAACGTCCGGATGATCGACGTCGACATGCAGCAGGTGGTCACGCGCGAACTCGCCGTGCTCGGGACCTACGCCATGAGCGACGACGACTTCGTCGACGCGCTCGGCCTGCTCGAGGCGGGCGCCATCGACGTGTCCGCCCTGATCAACCGGCGGGCGACGCTGGAGGAGGGCCCCACGCTGTTCGACGAGTTGCTGGCGTCGCCGAGCGTCGTCAAGTGCCTGTTCACGTTCGAGTGAGCTGAGCTCCGCAGCGCGCGCGGTGGTCGTGCCGGGCGTCGCCGCCTTCGGTGATGCTCCGGTGAGGCAAGGGCGACACTCCGGGCATGGAGTCAGCACACGACCGGACCGGCTTGCGGTCACTCACCGAAGCGCTCGAAGGTGAGCCGGACGTGCTGTTGGCGATCGCCTTCGGATCCCTGGCTCAGGGTCGCGCAGGGTTCGAGAGCGACGTGGACGTTGCCGTCTTGGCCGAGCGACCGCTCGGTCCCGAGCGGCGCATGGCGCTCATGCGCGTCGTCGCCGAGGCGACCGGTCGAAGCGTCGACCTGCTCGACCTGCGCGAGACCGGCGTACCGCTCTTGCGGACGGTCTTGCGCGAGGGGACGACGCTCGTATGCCGCGACCAGGAAGCGCGCGACCGACTGATGAGCCGCATGCTGGCCGACGTCGAGGACTTCCTGCCACTGCGCGAGCGCCTGCTGCGTGAACGGAGGGAACGGTGGATCGGCTGATCCTCGCCGAGAAGCTCGAGTCGTTGCGGCGCAGCGTTGCACGAACCGAACCGAGGCGAGGCACGTTCCAGAGGATCTGGCGATGCGGATGCGCGCGGCGGTCGGCTTCCGAAACCTGGCGGTCCACGCGTATCACCGCATCGATTGGGCGATCGTCCATCGGCTCACGCACGACGGGGTGGACGAGCTGCGGGCTTTCGCCGAGCGCATCGACGCTGTGCTCTCGTAGAGGCACACCAGGTCGTCTTCGGCAGGTGATCGTGCGCGACCTGGGCGTCTCGAGGATCGCCCTTCCACCTCGTCTACGTCTACGGCACGCGCACCGGGTCGTGCTTCGTCCGCCAGTGCGTGCACGGAGACCGGTTTGCCGAGGCCGCAGCGCTCGCGGACGCCGTGGTGCTCGTTGCGCTGCTCGCGTTGGCGAAGACCAACAGCGTCGATAGAGTGGGACCGGTCCATGCGGTCGAGTCGTCGAAACGGCGACGACGTCGACGTCAAACGTCGTGCGACGATCGAACGTGATCGCGTACGAAGCGCTCGAACCCGTCCACGCCGGTGCGCCCCGCCGCGAGATCCAACACCGCGAGCGTCGCGAGCTCTTGAGGAGCCGTGAACGCGTACCCGTTCAGCTCGAGGAACAGGACGCCGACGACGAAGCCGACACGCTTGTTGCCATCGACGAACGGATGGTTACTGACGATGGCATGCGTGGACAGGGCGGCCAAACGAACGATGTCGGGTGCGTCGCCGTACGCGTGGTGCTGTGTTGGGCGTGCGAGAGCAGACGCCAGCAAGCCCGCGTCGCGCACACCGGATGCGCCGCCGTCGAGCGCCAGCAGGCGTTCGTGGATCGCCAAGACGTCACGCTCGACGATCCAGATCGGTGCGGTCACTTCGACAGGACGCGGAGCGTGTCGCGGTAGCGCGACGCGATGTCTTCGACCTGGTGCATCTTGCGCTCGAAGTCCGGGTCGTAGGGCGTGAGGCGATAGCCACCATCCGGGCTCACTGTCAGGTGGAGCGTCTCGCCTTCGGAGGTGTGGAGCGCTTGTACGACCTCTTTGGGGAGCACGACGCCGAGGGAGTTGCCGATCTTGCGGACCTTGAGTTGGATCATCATCGACCTCGCGCTGATGTTATCACGTGCGTAGCAACGGGAGCGCGAAGACGTCGAAGCGCTGCGGTGCGGCGTTGGGCGTGTCGC
>PWQI01000040.1 GCA_003556805.1 Trueperaceae bacterium
CCTCGTCGCGCGCGTCGCGAGGGGCGCCACCTCGACCACCGTCTCGGTGGACAACCTGAGGCGAACCCGCGACGTCACCAGCACGCGCAACTGCTCGGCGCCGGCGACCAGCCCCCCGACCGTACCGACCTCGGCGAGGTGCGCCTCGAAACCGTCCAACACGAGAAGGGCACGCCGCGCGCCCAAGGCACTGGCGAGTTGCGCCCCCGGACGCGGGCCGGGTTGGAGCCGCACGCCCGCCGCGTTGGCCACGGCCACGGCGATCGCGTCACCGACCGCGATGCCCTCGCACGACACGACGATCACGCCGTCTTCGAGGGTCGGTGCGAGGGCCTCGACGACGGCACCGGCCAGCGTGCTCTTACCGATGCCACCGGGGCCGAGGAGCGTGACCAAGCGAACGTGGTCGCGCTCGAAGAGCGTCACCACCTCGGCGATGGCACGTTCGCGCCCGATCACCGCATGGCGTGCGCCGACGCTCGGTGCCAACAGCGCCCACGGCGGTAGGGCGGCCCGATCGAGCGCAGCCTGATCTCGGAGGCGCTGGAGCAACGCGGTGGTGGCAGCCTCGGGGGCCGACCCGATCTCGTTGCGGAGATGCCCGGACAGGGCCTCGTAGCGACGCTCGGCGCCCCGCAGGTCGCCGACAGCGGCCAGCGCCCGCATGGCCTCACGTGTTGCCCACTCGTCGAGCGGGTCGAAGGTCCGCAGCGCGTCGGCGACGACGACCGCCTCCTCGAACCGTCCGGCACGCACCTCGGTGCGAACGACCGCACGACACGCGCGCCGCCACTCCTCGGCCAGCGCAGAGCGCTCGCTGGCGAGCCACGAGGCGAACTCGTCGGCGTCGTCGATCTCGAAACCGTGCAGGAGGGGGCCGGCGTAGAGCGCGACTGCATCGGCCACGCGCTGCTCGGAGACGGCGCGGCGGAAGGCCGACACGTCGGTGGCGGCGTTGATCCAGGCGCTGACGCGGTCCCGCTTGACGCACGCGCCGTAGGGCCGCCGCGTCAGGTTGGCGAGCGCTTGCCGGAGATCGGCCTGGGCATGGAACGCGTCCGCCTCGGACCACAGCAGGGCCTCGAGCTCACCGCGGCGCACACGTTCACACCTGTACGCGAGGAAGGCCAGCAGCGCATTGGGCTTGGTGGGCCGCAACGACGTCCACGAGCCGTCGACGCGTATGGCTGGCGGTCCGAGCATACGCACGGCCACGTCCATACGGACCTCGCCACCAGCCTACGCGACGAAGGTACCTGGCGTGTTGGATCCGGCGTGTTGGATCCGGCGTGTTGGGTTGGATCCGGCGTGTCGTATCAGGCGTTGGGTCGCACGCGGTCGGCCAGCGCCAAGCGGGTGCGACAGTGGCGGCACAGGCCGTCGGGACCGCGTGCGGGAGCCTGCCGACAGGAGCGGCAGACACCTGCGGCGAGCGTGCGCTTGGACCGACGACCCGCGTCGGCCGCGAGCGCTGCTGGCCGGGCCGACAGCGCACTGCGCGGACAGGCCCGTTCGCAGGCGCCGCAGCCGCTGCAGCTCGCGGCGTCGTGCGTGAGCGCGGCGCCTGCCTGCGAGCGCGCGACGCGCCAGGCGCCGTTGGGGCAGGCCACGACGCAGTGGGCCCGAGTCTCGGCGGCGCAGCCGTCGCACGCGTCGCTCACGTCCCAGTCGACGTACCACGCAGCCGCGACGGGGAGCATGACGGGGCCCGCCGGGGCCGCCGTGGGGTGCGTCATGGCCAGGCGCGCTCGCACGGCGTCGAGCAGCGCCGGCCTGTGCGGCAACGAGACGCTGGCCACGGCCGCGCCGTCCTCCGCGAGCCGCTCGGCGACGAAGGTGGTGGTGCGCTCACGGGCGAGCCGGAAGAACGCGCGTCGATCCATGGCGCGTGCCGGTGCCGGCTCCGCGCGTCCGGTGACGCGAACGTCGGCGAGCGCGCCCGCCAGCCGAGCGTAGTCGCGCGCCTGGCGCGCTTGCGCCTCGATCACAGGGCGCAGGGCGCCAGAGGCGCAGCCCTGACAGCTCGAGAGGTCGAGCACGACGGGCGTGCCTGGGTGGCGCAGCAGCAGGGTGGCGAGCACCTCCGGATGGATCCCTGCCAGGCACGGCACGCGCACGTCGGCGTGGCCGTCGGAGCGGGCGCAGCAGAGGGTGACGCGATCGGCGCCGCGCCAGGCGCGGCGCATGGCATCGGCGTCGACACCCGGGGCATCGATCGCCTGGCTCGGGCAGGCGGACGCGCAGGCGCCACAGCCGTCGCACGCCGACGCGTCGAGATGCCACGAGCCGCGTGGATCGAGCCACAGCGCCTGATGCGGGCAGGCCAGCTCACACGCCCGGCACACCTGGTCGCCCCGCCACCGGACGCAACGAGCCGCGCGCAGCGAGGGCAGGAGCGCCTCGCCCACGACGGCGTCGACCACGCGACGGGGGAACACGGGCACGGCCTCGCCTTCAGCCGACCCGGCCGGCCTCGGCCTTGAGGGCGTTGAACTCGTCGATCATGGCAGCGGCGTCTTCGAGGAACTCCTGCTTGATCACGGCCTCGAGCAGGTCGGCGACGCGGCGGTGGTACTCGGTCGCGGCACCGGCCCGGACCAGCGTGGCAAAAGGCGTGACCCAGCGACTGAGGTGGTTCTGGAGGAGCGCCGCCTGCACGCGCACCAGGGCCTCGGCGCGCTCCCACTCGGACGCGTCGACTGCGTCGATGGTGCGCTCGATGCACAGGTGCATCACGTCGAGTTCGACGCGGACGTGGTCTGGCGCGTCCTTGAGCTCGTCTGCCTGACGAAGGCCGGCCTGGGCGTAGAGCCGCTCGACCGCCTTGGTGGACGGTCCCATCAGCTCGCGCTGTCCGTCGAGGTAGATGGAGCCATAGGGGGGCGCGAGCAGCTGCTCGGGGCCGACGAACAGCTTCATGTGGTCGCGGCGTACGCGCTCGAGGCCTTCGTCGGCGAGGGCGAGGCGCAGCGCGGCCGCATGCTCCGCGGCGGTCGGGTTGACGGCCTCGAGCGCAACGTGGAGCGCCTCGAGCACGCGCTCGTCGGCGAGGAAGGCGCCGGGCGGCTCGAACAGGCGCGCGAGGTGGTAGTAGGTGGAGCTGCGCACGCGCTCCCTGAGGTCGAAGTCGGTCATCGGCGTCCTCCTCGGACGAATCGCGGCGAATCGGGTCGGATCGGGTCGGATGCGGTCGGACCGGGTCGAGCCTGCTCGAACGGTCGCCTGCAGCAGCCGTCCCGCCCCCATCATGTGGGAGCGGGACGGTGCAGGGGGAGGGAGCGTTGCCTCAGGCGCTGGCGCGCTGGTCGAAGCGGCCGATGTAGAAGACCTGGGGTCGGGTCCCCTCCTCGGGGAGGAGGACGAAGCTCTCGTTGTCGCGCAGCAGGCGCGCGACGTCGCTGTTCGGGTCGTCCAGGTCCCCGAAGACGCGGGCGACGGCGGGGCAGACCTCGACGCAGCGGGGCAGCTGCCCGGCCTGGACGCGGTGGTGGCAGAAGGTGCACTTCTCGACCACGTCGGGCCGACGGATCGCCTCGTAGGTGAGGTTCGGGTCGGGGTTCGAGTACGGGACGACGTCGCCGCCGACACGCGCGGTGAGGTCCATCGCCTCCTCGGTGCGCCAGGCGGGGTGGGTCTCTTGGTCCCACTCGTTGTAGAAGATCACGCCGTAGGGGCAGTCGTCCTGACAGGCGAGGCAGCCGATGCAGCGCTCGGCGCTGTGCATCGTGATGCCGTCGTCGGTCTTGAACATCGCCTTGGGCTCCACCGGGCACGCGTCGACGCACGGGGCGTTCTCGCAGTGGTTGC
>PWQI01000400.1 GCA_003556805.1 Trueperaceae bacterium
GGCTCGCGCGCGTCGTCGAGCAGATGTCGTTCCTCCCCTACGTCATTCCCGGCATCGCCTTCGGCGCCATCTACTTGACGATGTTCGCGCGCCCGGTCGGTCCGCTGCCCGCCCTCTACGGAACGATCTGGATCATCATCCTCGCGGCGGTCGTGAACCGCCTGCCGTTCGCCAGTCGCACCGGCATCTCGGCGATGATGCAGGTCGGGCGCTCACTCGAAGAGGCGGGCGAGGTGCACGGCGCCGGCCTGTTGACGCGCCTGAGGCGCATCCTGCTCCCGCTCACGCGGCGCGGCTTCCTGGCGGGCTTCATCCTGTCGTTCGTCTCGACCGTCAAGGACCTCAGCCTGGTGGTGCTGCTGGTGACGCCGCAGACGATGGTGCTCACCGTGTTGACCTTCGGCTACGTGGAACTCGGGCGCCGGCAGTTCGCCGACGCCATCGGGGTCGTCATCGTCGTGATCGTGCTCGGCTGCACCTGGCTCGCACAGTGGCTCACGAAGACGAACCCGCTCTCAGGATTCGGAGGCTCCCAGTCATGAGTCGTGTGGTGTTGGAGGGCGTGACGAAGCGCTTCGGCGACGAGGTGGCGGTCGACCGCCTGTCGCTCGAGATCGAGGACGGCGACTTCTTCAGCCTGCTCGGACCGAGCGGCTGCGGCAAGACGACGACCATGCGGCTCATCGCGGGCCTCGAGCGGCCCGACGAGGGCCGTATCTGGATCGGCGACCAGATCGTATGCGACGCCGACGACGGCACGTTCGTGCCGGCGCCGAACAGGAAGCTCGGCATGGTCTTCCAGAACTACGCGCTGTGGCCCCACATGACGGTCGAGGACAACATCCGCTTCGGCCTGCAGGTCCGTCGTATCCCGGAAGCGGAGCAGCGGACGCGCCTTGCCGACGTGATCGAGCAGTTGCAGATCGACGGCCTCGAGAAGCGCTACCCGAACGAACTCAGCGGCGGCCAGCAGCAGCGCATCGCCTTGGCACGTGAGCTCGTGACCCACGCCAGCGTGCTGATGATGGACGAGCCGCTCTCGAACCTCGACGCCAAGCTCCGCATCGACATGCGGCTCGAGCTGAAGCGACTGCACGCCGACACCGGCCGGACCGTCATCTACGTCACGCACGACCAGCTCGAAGCGCTGACGTTGTCACGTCGAATGGCGGTGATGAGCAAGGGCCTCGTCCAGCAGGTCGGCAGCCCCGACGACGTGTTCATGCGCCCCGCCAACATGTTCGTCGCTTCGTTCATGGGTCAGTCGACCATCAACACCTTCACGGCCACGCTCACGGCCGGAGAGGTGCGCGGCGACGGCTTCACGATGCCGGTGACGCGCGCGACGGGAGACGACGCGACGCTCGACATCGTGGTCGCAGCCCGACCCGAAGAACTCGTCCTGCATCGCACCGCGAGACCAGGCGCGCTGCACTGCGCTGTCATCTCCGAACTGCCCATGGGCTACACGAGCCTCGTCCAGGTCCGCCCACTCGACGCGAGCGAAGAGCGCTTCGTGACGTTGGAGCACCCGCGGACCGACGCCTTGTTCGATCCCGGCACCGAGGTCTGGATCGGCCTCGAAGCGGCGAAGGTGCACGTGTTCGATGCGGCGACGAGCGAACGCGTGGCGCTGTCCGGCACGGCGTAGGCACCGTCGCCGTCACGTGGCCAGCGCACCGAACGCGCCCCTGAAGGCGCCATCGAGCCGTCCGACCAGGGCGACGCGAGCGTCGGTGACGGCTCATCTCACGGCACGCTCGAGGGAAGACGCGCATGGACCCCACACTCGTCGGTCTCCTCGTCGCATTCATCGTCTTCGCGGCGGTGAGCTACCACCTCGGGTTCCGCCTCCCCGACATCGGGTGGACCTGGAAGGCCCAGACGGCCTTCCTCGTGACGATCGTGATGCTCATCCCCGCCGTGGTGTTCGTGCTCTTCCAGCAGACTGGCGCCGTGAAACGTCTCGAGACGCATGACGTGGCGCCTCTGCCAGAGATCCGGCACGTCGTGGGCATCACGGCCGGCCAGGGACGCGCACCCGTGTGGGTGTTCGCCGGCGACGTGTCGAGCGGCGAGGCCCTCGGCTTCTACGACGACCCCGACACTCGACCAGGCTGGGAGCTCACGGAACGGGGCGCCACCATGATCGTCTTGCGCCGCGGCGAGGCGCGCCTGAGCGTCAGCGCCACGCGCGCCGGTCGCATCATCTACATGCTGCGGCCCTGAAGCGGCGCCGCGTGGATGCGGCGCCGCTCGTCGAAGAACCTGGCTCGGGCCGGCTACTCGCCGACGTACCAGCGGACCTGGTCGAGCATCGCCGCGCCTGCCCCGCCGTCGATCGTCAGGTCGAGGCCACGGACCTCGTGTCGCGTGAAGCCCTCGTCCGGTGCCCCCTCGGGTTGCTCAGCGCCGCGCTCGAACGCGTCGAACGGGAGCCGAACGAGCGTCCAGCCCTCGACCTCGTCCTGGAACGAGGCCTCGAAGCGCGCCGCCGTGTCCGGCGCCTCGAAGACGCGCACGTAGTCGATGACCATCTCCTGCGGGAACGTCGTGGTGTCGTCGGGGTACCCGGGCCAATGCCCGCCGACCGCCACGTTCAGGATCAGGAAGTGCGGGTGGTCGAACACCCAGCGCGCACCGCTCGGCACGTCGGCCGGGGTGACGGTCGAGAACGGCACGCCGTCCACCGACCAGGTGAGCGCGTCGGGCCACCAGTCGAGGGTGAAGACGTGGAAGTCGTCAGCGAAACGTTCGCCATCCGGCAGCGAGAAGCCGCGGCCCACGCCGGAGCCACCCGAGTACCCGGGACCGTGGACGGTGCCATGGACGGTCGACGGCTCGCGACCGATGTTCTCCATGATGTCGATCTCGCCCGACTCGGGCCAGCCAACATCACCGATGTCGCTGCCGAGCGTCCAGAAGGCCGGCCACAGGCCCTGCCCGTACGGGATCTTGATGCGGGCCTCGATGCGGCCGTAGTGCACCTCGAGCGCCCCCTGCGTGATGATCCGGGCCGACGTGTACTCACACGGCTCGCCGTAGTAGCAGGGCGGCGCGTCGCCGTGGGTCTCGAGCGCGCGGATCACGAGGTGACCGTCGCCGTCGAGCGCGAGGTTGGCAGGGTCGGCGGTGTAGGTCTGGCGCTCGGCGTTGCCCCAGCCGGGGATGCCGTTGGCGGTCCCGTCGCCGATCTCGGGCGTCCACACGCTCGGATCCGGCGGCGTGCCTGCGGGGCCCTCGAACTCGTCCGACCACGAGAGTTCCCACGGACGTGTCGGGTCGCTACCGTCGAGCACTCGCACGTGCACGGTGCGGCCGCTGCCGTCGCCGTGGTACCAGAACTCGAGACCGTCGGCGTAGCTGACGTCGACGCCTTGGCCGAAGCGCGCCTGCACCAGGCCCACGTCCTCCCAGTCGAGTGCCAAGACCCGCTCGAACCGGTCCTGGCCGGGTCGCGCGCTGTCGCCGTCGGCGAGCAACTCCGGGGTCTGCACGCTCGTGCCCGGGCCGGCCTCGAACGGTCCCGGCCCGTCGCCGAAGTCTTCGACGAGGTCGGGGTCGAACGGGTCGGCGTCGACCACGAGCACCACCGAGCGCCGCTGGAAACCGAGCGCCGCGCCACGCGGCGTGTCGAGCAGCGCCTGCGCGCGCTGATCGCCGGTGTGGCGGCTGTTCCGGAGCGCCTGGACGTTGACGAAGGCCTCGACCTCACCCGGCGGGAACACGACGAGCTCGTTGACGGGGACGAAGTCCCGGAAGGGTGTCGCATCGTCGCCGCGCACGAACACGCGGACCGACAC
>PWQI01000254.1 GCA_003556805.1 Trueperaceae bacterium
CCGGTGAAGATGCGCTGGTAGACCTCGAGCGTCGCACCGTCCGGGATGAGGGTGAGCGGTTGCCGGTAGATCTGCCAGGCGGGCTTGAGCGAGGCGCTCAGCAGCCAGATGAGCGGATAGACGAACAGGAGCGACGCGCCGATCGCCAGGAGGTGGTCGAGCCCGAAGCGAAGCTGCGCGCGTCCCTCGCGCTGCCACCGCGGCTGTGCGCTGGTGACGCGTCTCACGCCCGACCGCCACGGCGGTAGAAGCCGACGCGCAGGTAGAGCACCGTGAAGGCGAGCGTGAAGACGAACATGAGCATCCCCATCGCGGCGCCGCGACCCAGGAGACCGAGGCCCTGAGCCTCGCCGCCGCCGAAGGCCGTGCGGAACATCTGATACCCGACGGTCATGGTGGCGCGTCCGGGTCCGCCGCCGGTGAGCGAGACGATCAGTTCGTAGACGTTGAACGTGGCGATGGTGGTGAAGATGAGCGCGATCGTGATGAGGCCGGAGAGCAGCGGGAGCACGATGTGCCGTAGCCGCTGCCAGGCGCTGGCGCCGTCGATCATGGCTGCCTCGACCAGCTCGCGCGGGATGGTCTGCAGCCCACCGAGCATGAACACCATGATGTAGGCCGACGAGCGCCAGATGTCGACCAGGATGACCGAGATACGAGCGGTGGAGGGGTCGCTGATCCAGGCCACGGCAGGGAGCCCGAGGTTGCGGAGCATGCCGTTGACGACGCCGGCCGAGCTCTCGTTCAGCAGCATCTGCCACATGTAGCCGACGATCAGCGACGAGATCACCCACGAGGTGAGGATCGCGGTGCGGTAGACGCTGCGCCCGCGCAGTGGCCGGTTGAGCAGGAGCGCGAGCGAGAAGCCGACCAGGAACGAGAGGGCGACGCTGCCGACCGTGAACGTGAAGGTGAAGCCCAGGCTGCCGAGGAAACTGGCGTCGGTGAAGATGAAGCGATAGTTGTCCAGGCCGACGAAGCGCGCCTGGCCGATGGTGGCCGTGCGCATGTCGGTGAGCGACAGCCACGCCTGATGCGCCATCGGGTACGCCCGGAAGAGCGCCAGCATGCCGATGGCGGGGACGAGCCAGGGCCACGGCCCTGCGATGAAGCGCTGCAGCGTCATGCCGTTGCGGCGCCGTGTCGGCGCGGGGGGCGGGGCTGCGGGAGTGGTGGCTCGCATGGCGTCCTTCCGTCGAAGCGTCGGATCTGGGAGGGGTCGCGCTCGCGGCAGCCCCCGGCGGGGCGCCGCCGCGACGGCGACGCCCCTGGTGGTGCCTCCTAGCCGTTCCTCAGCGGGCGGCTTCGTACTCGCGCATGACGGCGGTCTCGGCCTCGGCGAGGGCCTGTGCCACCGTCTGCTGCCCCGTCACGACCTGGGCGATCGCCTCGTTGAGCGAGGTGACCACGGCCGGGTACAGGGGGTTGAAGGGGACGACCCAACCGCCGGCGTTCAGCGCGGCGACGGTGGTGACCATGAACGGGTCGTCGGAGTAGAACGGGTCGGCTTCGATGACGCCAGGGCGGGTCGGCACCCAGCCACCGGCCTTGTTGGTGTCGCGTTGGGCGTTGACGTCGGTCATGTGCTCGATCCAGGCGGCGGCCGCGGCCTCCTTGGCCGGATCGGCTTCGTTCGCGGCGAGGGCGATGACCCAGCCACCGGCGACGAAGCGGCCGGCGTCGGCGCCGTCCGGGTGCGGGAGGGGGGCGGCCGACCAGTTCTCGACCTCGCCCGGCGGCAGGTTCGGCCGGAGGTAGCGCAGTTCGGCGTTGTTGTTGCTGACCATGGCGACCACGTCGCCGGCGAAGACGGGCGGCATCTGCTGGTCGTGGTTCGCCGCGGCGGAGCTCGCCGGCGCGAAGCCGAGGCCGTAGATGGTGGCGTAGTGGTCGAAGATCTGCTCGAGCGCGTCGCGGTTGGCGCCCTCGAACAGGACGGGACGACCGTCGGCGTCGAAGATCTCACCGCCGAGGGCGGCGAACATGCCCATGTTGTACTGGGCCCAGTTCCGGATCGGGTAGCTGATGGCGTACTTGCCGGTGTCGACGAAGACCTGCTCGGCCACCGCGCGCAACTCCGACCAGGTGGTGGGCGCCTCGCTGATGTAGGTCGTGTCGAAGAAGTAGAGCGGCGTGTCGGTGTTGTGCCACAGCGCGCCGAGTCGTCCGTCGACCGAGCGCAGCGCCTAGATCGTCCAGTCGAAGAAGGCCGCTTCCGCGCCGTCGGCGAGGTAGTCGGTGAGGTCGGCGAAGAACCCGGCGGCCTGCCAGTCGGCGTACCAGGCGTGGTTGATCCACACCGCGTCGGCGTCGCCGTCGGCGAGCGCCTGCGCGATCGAGACCTGCGAGCCGGGGCCCACGACCTGCTCGAGGCGGTACTGCGGGTAGCGCAGGTGGAAGGAGTCGATGACGCTCTGGAAGGCGATCTGGCGCTCGATGCGGGTGTCGCGGCTCGACGCCCACTGCGGGACCAGGTAACGAACGACGGTCTGCTCGCCGGTCTGCGCCACGGCGGTGGCGTGCAGGGCGAACGGCGTCAAGGCGAGCGCGAGGAGGAGCAGGGCGATCAGCGGTCGGGTACGTCGCATGGTGTTCCCTTCTGTCGTGATGTCTGGGTGGCGGGTGGGCGGGGGAGTGGCTGGGCGACTCGTGTGGTGGACCTCCTCGCTGATGGGGGGCGGACCGCTCAGGGTGCGAGCGTTGCGACCGTGTGGCCGGAGACGAAGTCGCACGACAACGTGCTGCGCAGCGGCCCTTCGTGGCCGTCGAGGACGCGGGCGAGCAGCCGTACGGCTTCGACGCCGATGGCGTAGAGCGGGATGCGGAAGGTGGTGCAGTTGGCCAGGCTGTCGGCGGCGCGCGGTGGCTCGCCGAGCAGCGCCAACGAGAAGTCCCGGGGCGCGCTCAGACCGCGCTCCCGGGCGACGCGCAGGAGGGCCACCGCGAGGCGGTGGTGCTCGCAGACGATCGCGGTCGCACCGCCGTCGAGGAGCGCTTGGAGGTCGTCGGCGCGGAGCGTCTCGGGGTCGACGTAGCGGACGCGGCGTTCGTCGAGCGCCAGGCCGAGGTGCTCGTGCGCCATGCGGTAGCCGCCCTCGCGGTCGCGGTACGACACCGAGCGGTCGGGGGCGCCGAGGTACGCGATCGAGCGGTGAGCGTGCCCGACGAGGTACTCGATCACCTCGAAGGTAGCGCCGGCGTAGTCGGTGGCGACGTAGCTGATCGGTCGATCGGTCTCGACGCGCCCGATCGACACGAACGGGTAGCCCTCGTCGTGCAGCCGGGCGACCTCGTCGGCGGCGACGTCGCGGCCGAAGACGATGCTGCCGTCGGCCATGAGCAGTTGGTTCACGCCGTCGCGGTAGACGCTGCGCCGGCCCGCGTAACGACGCGAGCGGGTGAACAGCAGCAGATCGTAGTCCTGGGCTTCGATCTCGTCCTCGATGCCGACCAGCACGGGGAAGTAGAAGTTCTCGCTCTGCAGTGGGAAGACGCTCTCGTAGGTGAACACGCCGAGGATCCGGTTGTGGCCGGTCGCGAGGCTGCGGGCGATGGGGTTGGGCATGTAGCCGAGCTCCCGCATCGAGGCCTTGACGCGCTCGACCGTCTGTGGGCTGATACGGATCTTGTCGTCGGTCTTTCCGTTCAGCACGAGCGAGACGATGGCGGGTGAGACGCCGGCGTGCTTGGCTACGTCCACTTGACGAGGTCGCCGTTTGGCCACGAGACCGCTCCGTTCGGGGCAGGTACGAGAGGCTAATGCGCTTTAACTAATGCGCTTTAGTCTAGACG
>PWQI01000290.1 GCA_003556805.1 Trueperaceae bacterium
CGACGACGCGGGCACGGACGACGCGGCCGACGCGGACGCTGCGAACGACGACGCGCGTGCGTCTGCGGAGGCGGCCGACGACGCAGACGCCGCTGACGACACGAGCGACGACGAGGCCGATGACGAGGGGGCCGTCAAGGCCGCGGCACCCGCTCGGGAGCGTGCGCCCGACGAGCCCGCGCCCGCCCCGTCGAAGAGCTCCGACGCGGACGACGCTCGACCGATCCCGGCGGCGCCCAGCGTTCGGCGCCTCGCGCGCGAGCGCGGCGTCGATCTGCGCGCGATCACGGGCAGCGGCGTGCTCGGGAGGATCTCGGCCGAGGACGTCGAGCGCTTCGCGGCGGGTGACGAGCCGGCTCGTCCGGCCGCTGCAGCTGCCGCGGCGCCTGCACCGACGGCTGCGCCGCTCCCGGACTTCTCGAAGTGGGGCGAAACCGAACGCGCGGCCATGTCGGGCATCCGCAAGGCCACCGTACGCTCCATGACCAACGCCTGGGCCACCGTACCGATGGTCACGCACTTCGACAGCGCCGACGCGACGGAGTTCGAGGCGCTGCGGCAGCGCTACAAGAAGGCTGCGGAGGCCATCGGCGCGAAGCTCACGCCGACCGCTATGCTCATCAAGATCGTGGCGGCGGCGTTGCGCAAGTACCCCGACTTCAACGCCAGCCTCGACGTCGACGCCCAGGAGATCGTCTACAAGCGCTACGTCAACGTCGGCGTCGCGGTCGACACCGACCACGGCCTGCTGGTGCCCGTCATCAAGCACGCCGACCGCAAGAGCATCCTGGACCTCGCCGACGAGCTCGGCGTCCTGGCGGACAAGGCACGCGATCGGAAGCTCTCGCCGGACGACATGCAAGGCGGCAACTTCTCGGTGTCGAACCTCGGCGGCATCGGCGGCCACGGCTTCACGCCCATCGTCAACCCGCCCGACGTCGCCATCCTGGGCGTCTCACGTTCGCGCATGGAGCCTGTCTGGGACGCCGACCAGAACGTCTTCGTGCCGCGCCTGACCATGCCCCTGGCGCTCACCTACGACCACCGGCTCATCGACGGTGCGGCGGCCGCGCGCTTCCTGCGCTGGGTCTGCCGGGCCATCGAAGAGCCGTTCTTGATGGCGCTCGAGGGCTGAGCGTCGCGCACGCGCGCGTCGGACGGGTGCGCCGAGCGGTGCGCTCGTCCGACGCTCATGGACGCGGTGCTACCATGACGGGCGTATGTCGGCCGCGGTCCCTGCAGTGAACGAGCGAACACCGACGGTGCCGAGCGCCGAGGCGACGAGCCTGCGGGCGACGGGACTCGTGAAGCGCTACGGTCGCCGCACCGTGGTGGACGGCGTCGATCTGCGCCTCGATCCGGGCGAGATCGTCGCGTTGCTCGGACCGAACGGTGCCGGCAAGACCACCAGCTTCTACATGATGGTCGGCTTCGTGAGGCCCAACGCAGGCCGTATCGAGCTCGGTGGCACGGACGTGACCGGTTGGCCGATGCACCGCCGTGCCCGTCACGGTCTGGGCTACCTTGCGCAGGAGCCGAGCGCGTTCCGGCGCATGAGCGTCCGCGACAACCTGCTGGCGATCCTCGAGTTCCAGCCCTTGTCGCGCGCGGAGCAGGCGGAGCGCGCCGCCGCCCTCCTCGATGAGTTCGGGCTGGCCCACCTGGCCGACCATCGCGCCGACACGCTGTCCGGAGGCGAACGCCGCCGCCTTGAGATCGCCCGCAGCCTGACCATCGACCCGAGCTTCATCCTGCTCGACGAGCCCTTCACGGGTGTCGACCCCAAGTCGATCCGCGAGATACAGGAGCTCGTGCGCGACCTGCGCGAGCGGCGCGGGCTGGGCGTGCTCCTGACGGATCACAGCGTGCGCGAGACGCTGGCGATCGCCGACCGCGTGTACCTGATGTTCGACGGGCAGGTCCGCTTCGATGGGACGCCCGAGGACTTCGCCGCAGACGCCGGCGTCCGCACCTCGTACCTGGGCCAGGACTTCCAGTTGTGAGTGGTCGGGAGCGGATGCGATGACCTCGGTCGCCCTGCTCGTCGTCCTGCTCGTCATCCTCGCGGGCATCATCGCCTATGCGGGCGATCGCCTCGGCACGTGGGTGGGCCGGCGGCGCCTGACCGTGTTCGGCACGCGCCCCAAGGTCACCGGTCAGATCGTCGGTGTCGGTGCAGGCATCCTGATCATGCTCACCACGCTCGGCGTGCTCGCGTTGGCGTTCACCAACGCAACCCAGACCCTCGTGAACGCTCAGCGGACGGCGGACGAACTCGCCAACCTGCGAGCCCAGGAGCGCGTGCTGCAAGCACAGCTGGGTGAGGTCCGCGCAGGCTTGACCGAGCTGGAGAGCGATCTCGCCGAGGCGCGAGCGGTCATCGACCAGGCACAGGACGAACGAGCCATCGCGCTGGCCGAGCGTGACGCCGCCGTCGCCGAGCGCGACCGCGCCGAGCGCGAGCGCGACGAACTCGTCGCCGAGATCGACGCGACGCAGGCACAGCTGGCGCAGCTCGAAGGCGCCTTCGAGGCGGCCAGCGCCGAACTCGAGGCCGTCGAGGCCGAGCTCGCCGAGGCCGATCGGGAGCGCATCGCCGCGGTCGCGGACCGAGACGCCGCGGTCGCTGACGCTCGCGGCGCCCGCGCCGAGGCCGAGGTCCTCGAAGCGGAGGCCGCCGAGGCGGCGCTGGCGCTCGATGCTGCCAACGTGCGCCTGTTGGAGCTGCAGGTCCTCCTGGCGGAGGCCGATGCGAACGTCGAGGCGGCGGTCCAGCGCCTGGCGACCGCCGAGGCGGCGACGGCCGAGGCGGTGTTGGCGCGCGAGGCTGCCGTCCTCGATCGCGACACGGCCGAGGCCGCGCGCGACGCTGCCCAGGCAGAGGCCGAGGCGTTGCGAGAGACCGCGGCCGTGCTCGCGGACGAGCTCGAGGTGGTCGCCGACGAGGTCGCGGCGCTCGAGGCCACCGCGGCCCGGCTCAGCGCCGAGGCGACCTCGTTGCAGCAGGAGAACGTCGGCCTGGCTGCGCGCAACGACCAGCTCGGCCGCACCAACGCCGATCTCGCCCAGCGCAACGAGATCCTGGCGCAGCTCAACACCAGCCTCCAAGACGAGATCGTCGCTGGTAACGAGCTGGTGAGGACGCTGCAGGACCAGGTCGAGGGGCTCACCGACCGGCTGGAGGAGGAGTCACGGCGGCTCTCCGAGGTGCAACAGGAGTTCAGCCGGGTTGCGTCTGGCGAGATCACGTTCGAGCGCGATCAGGTCATCTACTCTGGCGCAATTTACGCCAACGACCCGGCCGCTGTTCGTGAAGAGCTGGCCGAGTTCGTCCGCCGCGCGAGCGCGGCCACCGCGCGTCAAGGTGGAGGCGAGGTGGTCCTCACGGCCGCGCAGTTCAACAGCCTGGTCGAGGTGATCAGCGAGACCGAGGGCTCCGACCTGGTGCGGTTGATCTCGCCGCGCAACCAGTTCAGCCCGACGCAGGTCGAGGTCGTTGTGGAGGCGCTCGAGAACACGCGGGTGTTCGAGCGCGGCCGGCTGCTCGTGAGCCGCAACGTGCACCTCGGGAGTCCCGAGCTGCCAGCCAGCCAGGACGAGTTGCGGACCGCGATCAGCCAACTCAAGGCCGACGCCCTGCGCATGGTGCGCCGCAGCGGTCTCGACGAGCTGCAGGTTCCCGAGTACGTCGGAGCCTCGGACGAGAGCTTCACCAACCAGCTGCTACGGCTCAGCGGTCCGGTCGTGATCGGGGTCGCGACGGTCGAGCCCGTCGACCGCG